>CAIKFI010000001.1 GCA_903826635.1 uncultured Spartobacteria bacterium
TGCCACGGCGCGATCAGTGGCGATAGTTAATAGTTATTTCCGCGGAACTAGTCGGATACGCACGTCTACCGCTTGCGAAGTATAGATGATGGTGGTGGCAGCACTTTACGGAATCATCACACATTTTCCTCGTGTGATTACTGAATCTAAGCAGAAACACATGTTGATATTTTTACATCCTATTCGATATTTCTGAATCCAAGCCCAAGTTTCACTCCGTTTCTAAAAAATCAGACCTTCAAGCGATCCTTCCAACGTTTTTAATAAAGCAAGACCGCGCAAATAATAGACACATGAGAAAACTTCTCTGCAAAATATTCGGGCATATCTATGCCTATCGAAGCGACCCAGAGACCAAATTGTTATCGATCTCCTGCATGAGGTGCAAAGAGACAACCGTAAAACCTTGGGAGTAAAAGGACCAGAAGCCTCATTTTCTTCATTGAGAATCCGTTTTATCAGCCGGCCTCTGCATGAAACCACGTGTGCTGCCGGTCTAAGACCATGCAGAAAATTTCCCTGATCATGTCGTCGGTCTTGGCATCTGGAGAAAATTAACTCCAAGAAATGCATTTATGACTCGGAAGATCGGATGGAGAGCAAGGCGGCCAAGGGAAGCTGTAGCAAGCCTACTGCGACCGCGGGCAAACACGACTATCCGCCGATATCCTAAGTCTTATTTCCGAACGAAGTCGGAGATAAGTGCGCAGGCTGTCTTAATCTGCTCCATCCCCGTCGCATAGGAGCAGCGCACATACCCCTCGCCACTCGGACCGAAGGCTGTGCCGGGAACTACGGCAACTTTCTTTGCATCGAGTAACTTCAGGGAGAACTCCTTACTGGAGAGTCCGGTACCGCGGATGTCGGGGAAGACATAGAATGCACCCTTCGGCAGGTGACACGGAATGCCGGCCTCGTTCAGCGAGGAGACGATATAGTTCCGGCGGAGGCGGTATTCCTCCTTCATCCGCTCCATGGCACGCTGTCCGCGTTCGAGAGCCTCGCAGGCGGCTTCCTGGCTCATGATGGAAGCACAAAGCATGGAATACTGGTGGATCTTCATCATGGCCTCGATGATGTCGGCGGGGCCGCAGGCGTAACCAATGCGCCAGCCGGTCATGGCGAAGGCCTTGGAAAATCCGTGCAGGAAAAGGGTGCGCTCCTTCATTCCCGGAAGAGCGGCGATGGAGTAGTGCGGCACGTCGTCGTAGGTAAGCTCACTGTAGATCTCGTCGGTCAGGACAACCAGATCGTGCTTCACGGCGAAGGCGGCAATCCTCTTCAACTCCTCAAGGGGCAGGACCGCACCGGTGGGATTGGTGGGAAAGTTGAGCATCAGAACACGCGCCTTCGGCGTGACAACTTTCTCAAGATCGGAGGCCTTGAGCGAAAATTCATCTTCAGCCCGTGTGGCCACAGCCACCGGGACACCCCCCGCAAGCTGGATGCTCGGACTGTAGGAAACGTAGCAAGGCTCGTGGTAGATGACCTCGTCACGGGGATTGAGGAGGGATCGGAGCGCCAGGTCGATTGCCTCGGAGACGCCGACCGTGACGATGATCTCGTCGTGGGAATTATACTCCACGTCAAAGTGCTGCTCGACATACTTTGAGATCGCACGGCGGAGGCGTGGGGAGCCGAGGTTGGAGGTATAGCCGGTCTTCCCTTTCTCAAGGGAATAGATGGCGGCCTCGCGGATATGCCATGGCGTCACGAAGTCAGGCTCACCGATACCAAGAGAGATGACATCCTTCATCGACTGGACGATCTCAAAGAAATCCCTGATGCCCGATCGGGGAATGTTGCGGACGTGCTCCGCGATACGCGAACTACTCATGACCTTTTACCTTAAATCGTGATGCGATCAGGGGCTGACCGAGAGTCTCTCGGGAGCCTCCTCGACGGCGTGGAGCATGCCGTTCTCCTTGTAGGTCTTGAGTCGGAAATGGGTGGCGCACGACTGGACGGCCTCGATCGTGCTGAGCTTGTCGGCCACGAAGGAGGCAACCTCTCGGAGATTGCTCCCCTCGACGACCACCATGAGATCATGTCCGCCGCTCATCAGATAGACACTCTGAACCTCCTCGAATCCCGCGATGCGGTTGGCAATGCGGTCGAATCCCCCCTCGCGCTCTGGAGTGACGCGGACCTCGATCACCGCCGTCACGGCATCGGTGTCCCACTTCTCTCGATTGATCACGGCGTGGTAGCCGAGGATCGTCCCGTTGGACTCAAGCTTCGTAATCTTGGCAGTAAGTTCCTCATCGCTCAGGCCGAGTTGGCGGGCTAGGTCGGCGCGGGGGATTGCAGAGTTCTGCTTGAGGATGCGGATCAGGGAGTCCATGGCGAAAAGAATGAGGGATGAATTATGAATTATGAAGGATGAAAAACGATATACTTGGTTCTCCCTAACAGCGCTTTATTCTAAGTGCCGGCCGCTTCGATCCAAGCCAAGGCCTTGTCGTAACTGCGACGCTCCAAATAGTGGCGAAACTGCGGGTCGAGCTCGGAAGCGGGGAGGCCTGCGATCAATGTATCAATCCTCCCGGAGACATCGATCAAGCATTGGAGATGTCCTGCCGTATCCCGCTCGCGGTGGCGGTGATCGGCGATGACAATGAGACGCTCCCTCAAAGCCTCGGCCAAAAGTGCTAAATCAGGGGAGGACATTCTGGCCGTGCTGGCGGAGCAGGTGGTCGCAGATCACAAGGTTCACCATCGCCTCGACCATCGGAACGGCACGGGGGAGGACACAGGCATCATGGCGACCGCGCGCGGCCAACTCGGCGGCCTCCCCATCCACGGTGACTGTCTGCTGAACCTTTGCGATCGTGGCGGTGGGCTTGAAGGCCACCCTGAAGAAGATCTCCTCGCCATTGCTGATCCCACCCTGAATGCCGCCGGAACGGTTGGTTGCGGTGCTGATCCTACCACCCCCACCGCCCAAACCACCCAGACCACTTTCTCCCCTCTCAACCAAGAAGGCATCATTATGCTCGCTTCCGGTCTGGAGAGCGCCGGCAAAACCACTCCCGATCTCGAATCCCTTGGTGGCCGGGAGACTCATCATAGCTTTGGCTAGATCGGCCTCCAGTTTGTCAAAGACGGGCTCACCGAGACCTGCCGGGACTCCCCTAACCACACACTCGATCGTCCCCCCGATGCTATCCCCTTGGGAACGAACCTGCTTGATACGCTCGATCATCCTGGCGGCCGCTTCGGAATCGGGACAGCGGACCGGTGTTGCATCGACCA
>CAIKFI010000002.1 GCA_903826635.1 uncultured Spartobacteria bacterium
CAAACTGCCCCTCTTTCCCTCCGTTTGAGAGGATGGTTGCACGCACAGCTTGGGGGAGTTCCTTCCATGGTATCGGAGCGCCGGCGATGACGGATGAGGTCATCGCCAGAACAAGGATTAAAGGGAGCCCTGGGCATGCGGGTAATCTTTTCATGGGAGTCCGTTGTTCAGGGGGCTAACTGCTTTTTATTTTGTTGATGCAGTCAATTCCGAGATCATGCTCTCGAGGGCAGCCTTACCTTTTTCCGGCTTATACTTGCTGCTGCGAAGGGAGGAGATCCCCTTGTCCAGCGTCTTGTCAATGATGGTCCAGGTGGCCTCGTCCTTTGGCTTGAGATCAGACTCTTTTGCATCCCATGCGGTTTCAAGATCGGTCAACTTGGTGACCATCTCTTCCTTCTTGCCGGCGTTGAGCGCATCAAGGGTTGCCGTTGCCAATGTCTTGAACTCAGCTGTCTCAGATGCGGTGTAGACTTGGGCGGGAGCCCCCTCTTCCTTCTTCGCCTGAAGGTTGAGTGAAAGGGCCAGGATGAGGAATGCAAATGCTGGGAGCAGCTTGTTGATCATGGTGTTGGATGGATTTTTCATGGTGTTGGGTTGGTTGTTTTTAGGTTTGAAATATGGGAAGTGAATGTCGCGATGATGAATCGTTGAAGAATCGAGGAGTCGAGAAGACTTTGCAGAGTATTTCCTTAATGAGCTTTTTTAGCCGCCCGTTGGGGGAAGAGGTAGATGCAGGCCGCCATGAATACTAGAAGAACAGCGGATGCCGCAAATCGGCTCAAGGCAAGGCCTCCATGGTCGTGTGGTTTGTCGAGGAAATCACCCAAGACAGCTCCGAGCGGACGCGTGAGGATGAAGGCTGCCCAGAATAGGAAAACTCGGGAGATCTTGGTCGTGAAATAGGCGACTCCCAGAAGGGCAAGAAGTCCCCCAAAGATCGCCGCGCTACCGAGGTAGCCGAGGCTCTGCGTGTCCGCTGTCCAGTCCCCCAAAGCAGTTCCCAAGGTTTGCGAGAACATGATGGTCACCCAGTAGAACATTTCCGTTTTGGGATTGCTGATGCTCTCTACCGAGACCGTTCCCATCGTCCTGTGCCAGATAAAGAGCGATAGGAGAAGGAGTCCAAGGAGAAGCGACGCCCCCCCTGTGTAGCCGATATGCAGGGAGCGGTCGGCGAAGTCGGCCAACGTGGTGCCCACGGTCGTTGTGGCGACGATGGTGACCCAGTAGAGGGTCGGCAGGAACTTCTTGGCCTTGATCTGTGCCACAACAGCGACAACGAAGATGGCAGCAAAGATGATCGTGCTGATCAAGTAACCCAGATTCAGGGACATGGAGACGGCATCTCCTGCGGTCTCACCAAGGGTTGTCGCGGCGATTTTGATGACCCAGAAGAGGAGCGTGATTTCCGGGACTTTGCTAAGAGTGTTCTTTTGTTCGGGGTTCATGAGTTTTGCTGAATTGATTGATTCGCGGCGAATTACGAAAGAATTAAGAAAGAATTGGGAAAGATAACGCCGGAGGCTAGGCCTCCGGCGTCCGGTTTTCGTGGATAAGGGTAATGTTACCAGCCTTTTTCCTTTTTGTCGGCTGCGGCCTCTTTTTTCTGATCCTTTGCGGTTTCCTGTTCGTTTGAGACAATCGCTCCTGTCACAGCATCCACCATGATTTCGGTGATTGTGGTGGTGCCGGGTTTGCTGATGTCAAACGACCAGACCAGCTTACCGTTTTCTTTTTCAAGTTCAGCGTCTTCCTTGAGGGTGCCGTTTGCCACGGCGGCAAGGGCGGACTTGGTTGCGCTGGCCTTGCTGACCTTAGCCTGTGGGAGCAGGGCCGCCATCGCAGATTGCTGATCTTTTGAAGAGGGACTTTGCTTGGTTTGTTGGCAGTGATAAGAACAAGCCGTAGAGACGTTGCATGTCGCCAAGGCAGCCAGTGCTAGAAGAGACGTGAGGATTTTGGAGTGTTTCATGATGAGTGTGATTTCGATTTGGTTTGGGTGAACTGCAGCATCTCTCTTTACAAGGGCGCTGGAGAAAAACCCGAAGTTTATAATGACAATTCGTTCATCTTGAAGAAGGTGGTTGCTCCATAATGGATCCCGTGATCCCCTGCGGTCATGAAACAAAACCTCCTCTCCCTCGTGGTTCCGTTGATGCTTGGAGCCCTTTTACAAACCGCGGCACAAGCTGCACCTTCCCTCATCGCGGGGAAACCGATTCCGCTGCCAGGAACATCGGGACGGTTCGACTTCATACGCATGGATCCGTCGTCGGAGAGGCTCCTCCTGGGACATGCCGGCAACCACTCCTTTGATGTCTTTGACATCAAGTCCGGCAAGCTTCTCAAATCGTTCACCGGTTACGATGCCGCCGACGCAGGATCTGATGCAGTAAGGGGGTTCTATTACGCAAGCTGCAGCGACCCCGCGCGCCTGCTGATGGTTGATTCTTCAAAACTGGAAGTTGCCGGTGAGGTTCCACTCCCTGCCAATTCCGACCTGATGGGGGTAAACCCTGTCACTGGGATGGTTCATGTCTGCGATGACGCCGCTCCCAATCAGTGGGCGATCGACCCCTCCACCAAAAAGATCGATCACACGATTAAGTTTGAAGGTAGCGGCATGGAGGATGTTGCTTTCTCGGCTGACGGGAAGCTGGTCTATCAGGCGATTAAAGGAACAGGCAGCATTGCGGTCTATGATATCGA
>CAIKFI010000003.1 GCA_903826635.1 uncultured Spartobacteria bacterium
AAAGAAGCGGATCTCCTCCGGATAGGAGCACATCGCGGATCTCGGTGTGATCGCGGAGATAGGCTATTGCCTCATCGAAGTCAGTCTGCAGTTCCTGTTCTCCGGCACCGCTAACAACTCGGGACCTCGTGCAATACCGGCAATAGGAGGCACAACGATCCGTGATGAGAAACAGAGCCCGGTCGGGGTAACGGTGCACCAATCCGGGAACAGGCATATGGGCATCTTCACCACAAGGATCAGCCATTTCAGCCGGGGAAATGTTTCCCTCGCCGACGTGAGGGATGATTTGACGGCGAATCGGGCAGTCGGGATTATCCCTCTCGATCAGATTAAAATAATGGGGGGTAACAGCCAATGCCAGCTTATGCCCCGAAAGAATGACCCCGGCTCGCTCCTCGGGAGTGAGTTGGAGATGTTTTTCAAGACCTTCAAGCGTCGTGATCCTGTTCTTGAGTTGCCACTTCCAGTCACTCCACACATCAGGATTCAGATCAGGCCAGTAACCGGGAGCGGGTGTGCTGAACTCAATCTCCACACGGGGATCGGTGTTTTTTAAATCCATTGTCTGCAAGATGTAGAGCGTAGTTTCGGGAGCAGAATTGTCAACGGATCAGCCCGCCAGTATCAGGCGTTAGAAAATCAATCAATGCCACAATCATCCATGATGACCGCTTGACCCGAATCAAAACATCGGGCACATCTAATCAAGTTGTTACCTCGCAATAAGCCTCAATCTATCCGTTCTTATGAAAGTTCTCTCCATCGATATCGGCGGCACCCATGTCAAGATTCTCCTGTCTGGAGAAATGTCGCCCCGTAAAACTGCTACGGGTCATGACTACACTCCGGATCAACTGATCAAGGATGTGGCCTCTCTGGCGAAAGGTTGGGACTTTGACGTGATCTCAATCGGCTTTCCTGCTCCGATTCACAATAACCTTCCCGTAGCTGAGCCGATTAATCTTGGAGGAGGATGGGTCGGTTTTGACTATGAGAAGGCTTTTATGCGCCCTGTCAAAATGATCAATGACGCCGCCATGCAGGCCCTAGGAAGTTACAAGGGTGGTAAGATGTTATTTCTCGGATTAGGCACTGGGCTTGGAAGTGCGGTAGTGACTGATCAGGCTCTTCTGCCACTGGAATTAGGGCACCTCCCCTTCAAGAAAAAAACTTTTGAAGATTATGTGGGTAATCGCTCACTCGAAAAAAAAGGGAAAGGCACTTGGAAAAAATATGTTTTTGAAACTGTTGAACTCTTCACGGCAGCGATCCTACCGGATTATGTCGTGCTGGGTGGAGGGAATGCAAAGGTCCTTAAGAAACTCCCTCCTGCATGTATCGCAGGAAACAATGACAATGCTTTCGAGGGAGGTTTCAGAATGTGGTCCGGACCGGCAGATTGTAAGACCCCGGTTGATCCTGAAGTCCTGAAGTCGACTCCAGTCGTGCGTAAAAGAAACCCATCAAGAGATTCTTCAAAAAAATAATGCCTCTGATTGCCTGTGCCTCTGAGAGTTTAAGTCAGTCTATTCAACGCCTCATCGATTGAGAAACAACGCTGAGGCACCAGTTCTCTAAGTTTTCGATCTTCCGTCACTAACGGGAGCTTGAGTTGTTCAGCCAGGGCCAGGTATTGCCCATGAACCCCGGAGATTTGAAGTTCTACGGCGATGCGCAGCGCTAACAGTGGATCCGGAACCTGCTGGCGCGGCCCGATCAGGGATCTGATATGTCGCCAGACTTCCTCCAGGGGCTCCACAACTTGATCAGCAGAACCGACGACGGCCAGGATAGAGAGCATTTCATGATTGAGAATTGGAGGCGTTACCCACTCCGCATCCCTTTGAAAAAGCTTCTTTGCGGATTGTGTCATTTCTCCCTCAATGAATAAAAAAGGTACCACCGTGGCATCAACGACGATCATTGAGCGGATTCCTTTCTTAACTTTAAGATCAAAGAATTGCTGATCTCTAATGTCGAGCGGTATGGAATTGGAGCCACTAAGGGTTTCATGGGATTCTGACGAGCTTTTAAGCCAGCACGAAGTAGCTCATGGAGCACTTCTTTTAGTGTAAGTCTTTCCTGTGCAGCTAGAACCTTTATTTCAATTAGAAGTTCATCCTGCAAATCCAAGGTTGTTCTCATATTTATGTTTTTATGTTTATACATAAATATGTCAATAGGGAATATGGATTTCTTTGAACTCTGTAATGATCTTTCTTAATTTTCTCTCTCTTGCGGCGTTTAAACATGCTCGGTGTCAACTAGGATGACTTCCAGTTAAGAGTTGGGGTGATTCTGTGATCAGAGGAATAAGGAGTTCTGTCAACAGGGGCATCGGGCGAACCCCCGGTTCTCTAAAAACACAACTCGGAGTCATTGACTTTTTAATGAAGGAAGCAAACACCTTCTTCACATCTGAGTTAAAAGAGTATTTTAGGATGGTGTTTTTTCCTTAACAGCATTAAGGATCAACCCCCTGCAAGTTTGGCTTCACTAAAGGTTTTTAATCATGAGCGACGAAGTTACCCCAATTCCAAAATCATTCACGATCCCATCAGGCACGATCTCGATCCCTGATGAGACAGCCCCGAAGCGCCCCAAACTCGTCCTTCTTCTAGCGATCATCATGATGGTCCTTATTATTACGGGACTGGGAGCCTTAAAAGCGCTCCAGATTTCCCAAGCCATCGCAATGGGCAAGGCCTTCAAAATGCCGCCCGATGCGGTCACCTCCCTCAAAGTCTCCGAAGAGACGATCTCACCCGTTCTCGAAGCAGTGGGTTCGATCTCTTCGCCTCAGGGAGTCATGCTAAGCGCCGATTTGCCGGGCACTCTGACCAAAATCAGTTTTGAATCGGGTTCCCACGCTACAAATGGTCAATTGCTGGTTCAACTCGACACCCGTCAGGAAGAGGCTCAACTGCGCACGGCCAAAGCAAAACTTGAACTCGCCCTTCAGAACCTTGATAGGGCCAAGGATCTGAGCTTAAAACGGGTCATTGCTCAATCAGCATACGATGAGACGAAGAGTCAATACGACGCCGCCCTGTCTTCGGTGGAAGAGACGCAGGCGACGATTGATCGCAAAACGATTCGATCCCCATTCGCCGGTGATCTGGGAATACGCCAGGTCAATGTTGGTCAATACCTCAAAAGTGGTGATGCCATCGTCCAACTGGAATCCCTAGATCCCATTTACGTCAATTTCGCCCTGCCCCAGCAGAATCTGGGTCAACTCACGGTTGGGCAGACAATCCATATCCAGGCGGATGGTTTTCCGGACAAGATCTTCACGGGAACGATCACCGCGATCAATTCAGCTGTCGACACATCAACACGCAACATCCAGATCCAGGCTACCGTGCAGAATCCTGATCATATTCTGAGATCTGGCATGTTTGCAGGAGTTCAAGTCCTCCTGCCACAAAAGGCAAAAATCATCCTAGTTCCTTCCACTGCGCTTCAATACGCACCCTATGGCAACTCTCTCTATGTCATCGAAACCATGAAGGATCCAGAAGGCAAAGAGTATCTCGGGGTTAGGGAACAACAGGTGACATTGGGAAAAACACGGGGGGATCAAGTCAGTATCGTGAAAGGGCTCAAGCCCGGTGACGAGATTGCAACCTCCGGAATTTTCAAACTCAGGCAAGGAAGCGCAGTGAAAATAAACAACTCCGTCCAACCTGGAAACAATCCGAACCCAAAGCCGACCGACAGCTAGAAGGCCTCCTGCCGACGTCATTCATGAAACTTACTGATCTCTTCATCAGGCGCCCTGTTCTTGCGCTGGTGGTCAACCTAGTGATCCTGCTTGCCGGATTTCAAGCCATCAGGACACTGAACATTCGTCAGTATCCGCGCAGTGACATTGCGGTCATTCAGGTCACGACGAACTATGTCGGCGCCAACGCCGACCTTGTGCGTGGCTACATCACCACCCCGCTTGAGCGCGTAATCGCGGCGGCGGAGGGCATCGATTACATTGAAAGTGCAAGCTCCCAAGGTATCAGCACGATCACTGTTCACCTAAAGCTTAACTATGACCCGAACATCGCCTTGACCCAGATCCAGGCGAAACTGGCCCAGGTGCGCAATGACCTTCCTCCGGAAGCGGAGAGTCCGATGATCGCCCTGCAGAACGCGGACGAACTCCGGGCGGCCATGTATCTGGGATTCTCGGCACCCGGAATGCAGGACAACCAGATCACTGATTTCCTGGCGCGTGTCATTCAGCCAAAACTCACTGCGATTCCGGGTATCCAGCGCGCCGATATCCTTGGCGGACGAGTCTATGCGATGCGCATCTGGCTCAAGGCCGACCGACTCGCCGCACTCGGACTCTCTGCCAGTGACATAAGCCGCGCCCTGCAGGCCAACAATTACCTCGCGGCCGTAGGCAAAACCAAAGGCTCGATGACTTCGATCAATTTGATTGCCAATACTAATCTAAAAACTCCCGAGGAGTTCAAGGAATTGGTTGTTAAGGAGAAAGGAGGGGTTCTCGTTCGCCTCAGAGATGTTGCGGATGTGGAGTTGGGTGCCGAGGACTACGACTCAAACATCCGCTTCGATGGAAAAACCGCCAAATTCATCGGGATATGGTGCCTGCCCACGGCAAACACCCTTGACGTCTGCTCCATGGTGAACAAGCAGATTCCGGAACTTCGCAAACTTCTCCCGCCGGGAATGTCGCTTGTTGTTCCCTATGACTCCACCGAATTCATCCGCGATGCGATCAGTGAGGTCTTCAAGACCCTCTCCGAAACCCTCGGCATCGTGGTGCTTGTTATTTTTCTCTTCCTTGGATCAGTACGCTCGGTGCTGATCCCCGTCATCGCCATTCCCATTTCATTGATAGGCGCTGCCTTTATCATGACAATCTTGGGCTTTACGATCAATCTGCTCACCCTTCTGGCCGTGGTGCTGGCGGTGGGCCTGGTCGTTGACGATGCCATTGTCGTCGTGGAGAACGTTGAGCGGCATCTCCACGAGGGCATGACCCCCTTCAATGCAGCGCTGGCAAGTGGTCGTGAACTGCTAGGACCGATCATTGCGATGACAATCACGCTGGCAGCAGTCTATACACCGATCGGTCTCCAGGGGGGATTAACGGGCGCGCTTTTCCGAGAGTTTGCGTTCACACTCGCAGGGGCGGTCATCATCTCGGGCATTGTCGCACTGACCCTCTCGCCCATGATGTCATCCCGGCTCCTTCGTCGCGGAGATGATCAAAAGGGATATGCCGGCTGGGTGAACCGCCGATTTACGTCGATTCAGAAAGGGTATGTCACACTGCTCGGATCGATGCTTCGTCACCGCTGGGCTGTGATTTCCGTAGCGGGTCTTTGGATCCTGATTCTTCCCGTGCTGTATCTCTTTTCTCCAAAAGAGTTATCGCCAAAAGAGGATCAGGGCATTGTCTATTGCATTGTTCAGACCTCTCCGTTCTCCACAATCGACCAGACGGTCCTCTATGCGGATCTGGTCTACAATGCCATGGCCTCGCTTCCTGAAACAGGTCATACGTTCCAATTTTCCTATCCGAGCAGCGGATTTGGAGGAATCCGCACCAAACCCTGGAAGGAACGAACCCGGAGTTGCGATCTTCTGGCAAATATCATGAGTGGCAAGTTCTCAGAAATCCCCGGATTGAGGATCATCGCAACCACTCCGCCGGCGCTACCCGGTGGAAGTAATTTTCCCGTAGAGTTCATCATTTCCTCCACGGCCGAACCATTTCAACTTTTGGAAGCGGCAAACACGCTTGTGAAAACCGCTTTTGCCAGCGGCATCTTTATCTTTGCTGATACGGACCTGAAATATGATCAACCTCAGGTCGAAATCACCTTCGATCGTAACAAAGTGGCCGCACTGGGTCTGGATTTACAGAAAGTGGGATCGGACCTCGGCACTCTTCTCGGCGGCAACTATGTCAATCGCTTCAGCATTCAAGGTCGAAGCTACAAGGTGATCCCTCAACTCAAGCGCGAAAGCAGGTTGGATCCCGAGGCCCTTGGCAAACTCTACGTCAGCGGACCCGGCAACTCCCTCGTGCAACTCTCGACGTTTGCAACACTGACTTCAACCACGGAGCCGCGTCAGATCAACCGCTTCCAGCAACTCAACTCGGCCAAGATTTCAGGGATTCTTCCTCCTGGGATCACCGTGGATCAGGCACTTCAAGTCCTCGAAAAACGTGCCGCGGAAATCCTGCCGCCGGGCTTCGTCATCGATTATTCGGGTGAGTCGCGCCAACTCCGAGCCGAGGGCAATACCTTGGTGGCAACCATGATCGTCTCTTTTATCCTGATCTTTCTTGTTCTAGCGGCACAGTTTGAGAGCTTCCGTGATCCATTTATCATTCTCTTCGGTTCAGTTCCGCTAGCCCTTTCGGGGGCCTTGGTTTTCACTTGCCTTGGAGCCACATCGATCAACATCTATAGCCAGGTCGGACTCATCACTCTGGTTGGACTTGTCGCCAAGAACGGAATCCTGATTGTCGAGTTTGCCAATAATTTACAGGAAGGCGGCTTGGATAAGTGGCATGCAATCCTTGGAGCTTCCGGAACGCGACTACGACCCATCCTGATGACCACGGCCGCCACTGTCGTCGGCCACACCCCTCTTATTCTGGCAACCGGCCCGGGCGCCGGAGCACGCAATAGCATCGGCATCGTCTTGGTCTCGGGCATGGTTATCGGAACCCTCTTCACTCTCTTTGTGGTTCCTTCGATCTACCTTCTCGTATCAAAACCGAAGAGGGGAAATCCTTCGATCGAGGCTCACCATGCTCTCTTGGGAGACAGTCCCGCCCATCTATCCCTTGCCTAAAATACTCAGAGGATCAAATGCGGAATTTGATCACTACCTTGTGAACGTCGGCGGGACGTTCCATCATCACGCCTGGTTGGTGACCGTCCTGGGGTAAAAAGATGACAAAGGACCCCTCATTTAACGTGAAGCGAGAGAGAGGGGGATTGGGCGCTTCATAAAATTCCACATCCCTTGCCCCGTCATAGGGTGTATGAATCTTCAAGCGTTCGCGCTGCTCATACCCAATGAGTTCGGCTCCCGAAACCATATATTGGATGTCGCCGTGGACCCGATGAGACTCCCATTTTTTTTCGGAAGCCGGAGCCGTTTTATAACGACTGACGATGGCGACAAGCGCGGAACCATCGATCTCATGGGGTCCGTTGGGAGTTGTTGGATCGTAGGAAGAAAGCCAGGCGAAGCCCTTCACCAGGGAAGGGTGCACCCCCCTGTAACAGGAAGCGTTGGGAAGAAGATCGAGGATCATGAGAGCAGCATGTGAAAAAGCCCTTTCGGGGCATGGAGTCGCACCAAGGCAGCGCAGAGGGATGGCAGATGTGCATGTCGCTCATACACAAGATCCCTCCCCTGCCAGTCAGGATGATACTTCCGCTTGAACTCAAAAAGAGATTTGTATCCGTAGACCTGATTGAAGTGCTCAAAGAGAAAATCAACCACTCTTTCACCACCCTGCGCTTTTTCGTCTTTGGATTCAATCCGAGCCAGAGGAGCATTTCCAAGCGAAACCTCTGTGATCCCGAGTGACCTGAACCGGGCGACACTTTCGAGGATCAGAAAATCCATCACTCCGCGCACCCCCTCGGCGGAACGCATGAGATCAATCAATCTGCCGCTTCCCTGTGCATAGGAGGGCCAGTTGGCAAAAGCCAGCAAACGCCCTTCCTTGTCCATGACGCATCCGCTTCCATGGAGCCTAACGGTTTCCGGGGAGAACGATCCGAGATCAAAACCCATCTCCATCCCGCCTTTTGCGGCAAGCCAAGAGTCAGAAAGAAGTTGCATCTGTGCTTCCAAACCATAGTCGATCGGCACCCCCTCATACCAACGGAAACACCAGCCAACCTTGCGGGCGTGATTGATGGCGGTTCTTAGCCCCTGAAAGTCCGCACCCTTGAGTTCATAACCAATCAAATGCAACCGAGCATCCTCGGCAATATGGAGACCTTGCCATCCAGACCCCTCCCATTCCCACCTGTTCTTCTCATGGCAGCAGTAGAAAGCTGTATGCCAGTCCTGTCTGGTTGCAAAATCACGAAAGGCATCCATCGTTTGCTGTCGCGCTCCTTCCGGGCCAATCGGCTCGGCCAAAGCCACCGCATAGTTTCTCCAGAGTCCGTAAGAAACAACACTTTCACTCCCATCCTGTCCGGTGTGGAAAAACCATCGTTTGTCGGGAAGAAGGGCAAAACAGTCCATCGGATCACGGCCATAAAGCTGGATCAGATTCATCACTCGCTCCCTCTCCCCATCAACCGCGCGATGACGATGTGCTAGAACTGGTCGAAATATCAGGAGCAGTGTTCCAAAAATCACGATTGCGGAAGCAAGTTGAACCCCCTGAAAAGACCTCAGTGCACGTTTTGATTGATGACCTTCAGCCGCCAGATTTTGAAAAAGCACAAGACCTGCTGAGGCACGAGCGATCACCCCCGGTTCACGTTGAAGGTGAGCTTGCGGTGCGTAATGCCAGACTGTGGAGTATGAATAGATGAGCAAGGCTCCCATTGCACTCCCGCCGATCAGGAAGCCCCATCGGGAGGAAGCAGCATCGGAATCGGCCGTGAAATCAGCGTGTCGCCAGAGTAAAATAGTAAAAAACAACAAGGACCAGGTTGCATGCTGCCAGTCCCACGCCCGCCCGAGATGAAGAAGAACCGTGACCCCCATGGCGGAAGCGGCCACCATCCAGGCCGTCCTTTTGCCGCGAAAGATTCCCCGACTCACCATGATCTGAATCAGTCCAAAAAGCAGGATAAGCAGACGACTTCCCTGGGAGACCTCCAGCGGAACCCATTGTTCCATCCAATCCGCAACTGTCTGGGACTTCGGAATAATGGCCTCGATCACATTCGCCAGTCCCGCAATTAGCAGCATCCAGGCAAGGGATTGACGGGCAATACGTGAAGGAATCACTTTCATGGACAGTTCCTTTTGGAAGAGGAGAAAGAGGCCTGAGAGCACTGCAGCAACCAGTCGGCAGCTTTACAGACTTCCACCTGAAAGAATTCGTCGGCATTGCCGAAAAAGTGACCATTCCCTTGGATCATAATAATTCGGTGATGGATCTGATTTTTTCCGCTCCCTTCAAACCACTTGGTTGAGTCTAGAGGGTCTAAGGTCCCGTGAATCTGTGCAATGGGTATTTGTCCGAGCGATGACGCCAAATCCGCAAGCCCAAAACTCCCAACTCCATGAGGCGTCATACCGATCAGATCGGCCTCCGTGATGCCATACCTCCCTCTCTCCCCGGGAGCGACGAGCAGCAAACCTCTTGGCAGGCATTCCGAAGCCCCTTGTCGGGAAAGCATCCATGCAGAGCCTGAGACAGCCTGTTCGGCACCTGTCGAATATCCGCCATAGAAAACAGGTTTGCCTTGCGACCTCCCGCCGATCCCAACAGAGACCATGGTTTGCAAATCCCGGCCCAAGATTTGAGCGCCATAAGGAACAAAGCGGTCCGACGCATACTGCCGGCAATCCCAACCGATCACGCGCCACCCATCCAACGCAAGGGATCGGCAGGCACGTTCTTCCCAGATTTTCCAGCCCCCATCTCCCGACCCAAAGAGCAGGGTGCCTTTGATTTCACCCTTCGGTTCATAAACAAGCACTGGGAAATTCCCACGAGAAAGCCTCAAGACAATTGTTTGAGGATCCGAAGTTCCCCGCGGCAGGGAATTGTTTGCACACCCCGTGCTGATAAGCATCAAAATCAGCAACAGGCGCTGGGGACGCCTCATGAATTGAAAGGCGTTACTTGCCGCGATAACTGCAACGGGCGGTCGGGGTCTCGTGGATCACGATTTCGGCCAAGCCCGGAAGATAAGGTAGGAGCCTCTCCCAAAACCACTCGCACATATTCTCGATCGTCGGATTCTCCAGTCCTGGAATATCGTTGAGATAGGAATGGTCAAGTTGCTCCATCAAAGGGTCCATCGCCCTACTGATCCTAGAATGATCATAGAGCCATCCCGTCATAGGATCCTTCTCACCCTCGACAGAGATCTCCACCTTGAAGCTATGCCCATGCATTCTACCGCACTTGTGATCGGCAGGCACTCGTGGAAGAGTCTGCGCAGCTTCAAATGTGAAATCCTTGGTTAATCGGACATGCATGGTCTCCTTGTGACTACAGAAGACTGACTGGTTTTGCAAATCGAGATGAGGCGGTCCGACGCGAATGAGAAGCTCACCGACCTTGAGAGGCCTGATTTTCGCTCTTGCCTCCATCCTCCTGAAACGAGTCTGGATTACCGCTTCGTGATTTCAGATCGTGCTCCACAAGTCGTCTCAGGTATTCGGAAATACCGATGCCCTCTGTATCAGCAATTTGACGGACGGCATCTAAAAGAAACGGCTCAATTCTCGTTTGAATATGCATGTGACTTATTTTATTAAACTTAACATAACGCTTAAGTATCAAATAACGATTTTTTAAAAAACCTTGTTTGCGTTTTGAGAACAAACTTTCTAGTTTTTAGAAATGAAAAAGAAAGTCACAAAAATCCTCACTGGTTTTCGCTTAGACCCTCGATTGAAGTCCCTCGCTGTCCAAGCTGCATTGCAAGAGAATCGCTCGCTTTCCAACTATATAGAAAACTTGATTCGTAAGGATGTCGAAGCAAAAGGGATTCTCCCAGCCACCAGCATCTAAAAATAAGCAATTTGCTTAGACGGTAGAACTCGTTGAGTTCTGATCAGGAAAGGACATGCCTGATGGTGTGATTTTTGATAGAGAACGTCATGCGGCCTGAATCCCAATTTTAGGGCTCATGAAATCTCGGGTCCGGTCGGAGCCCGTCACCCGCCATTCCTTTGGTTAGAAAATTCTACTGCGAAAAGAATTCTACTCCAAATTGGTATGGAGGGGTGTTGAGGCTCTCTTTGAATTACGTTCGCAGAGCCTTGTGTTTTGAAAAACACTCCAAGGTGCGATCTCGTTCCGTCGAGTGATCAAGGAGTGGCGCAGGATAACCGGGCGCGATGGACTGACCGTCGGAGGGGGGATCGAGTAGAGCGGCATTGGCGACATTTTTCAGTTCCGGAATCCACTTGCGAATATATAGCCCTTGAGGATCATAACGCTTGGTCTGGCTCCAGGGGTTCTGGATTCGAAAATAGGGCGCTGCATCCGCTCCGGTGCCCGCGCTCCACTGCCAACCCCCGTTGTTTGATGCGATCTCACCATCGACAAGAGAACGCATGAAGAAGGATTCACCGAGTCTCCAGTCCAGATGAAGATCCTTGGTTAGGAACATTGCGGTGATCATCCTCGCCCGATTATGCATCCAACCTGTGGCGGACAACTGTCGCATCGCAGCATCGATAATGGGAAATCCGGTTCGCCCCCGGCACCAACGCTCGAAGGCATCGGGTGTATCTGCCAATCCAGGCCACTTCATACCCCTCCAGGTCGGGTTAAACTCCTGATTCATCACCTCGGGATAGTGCCAGAGAAGTTGCATGTAGAATTCCCTCCAGACAATTTCTGTCAGAAATTTCATGGAATTCTTTCGGCCCTCCGAAGGGAGCTCCTCCTCTACCTTTTTGGCCGCCGTAAAGACCTGCCTTGGTGAAATCAGTCCGAAACGCAGATCTTGAGAAAGATGCGAGGTTCCCACCACTGAAGGAGTATCACGATTACCTCCATACTCCTTCATGGGCCCGGCTATAAATCGCTTGAGCCTTTCCCTTGCGGCTCTTTCTCCCGGTTCCGGAATAGAAGCCGTTGGAACCAACCCCCAATCGGAGAGCTGCGGTGGAGGAAGTGAAGCGATGCCGGGCGGTGTGATGAGTTGCTTGATGGAGGATCCTGGCGACGGTTTCGGCAGACTGAACCAGACTTTTGAGTAGGGTGTAAAAACGCGGAAAACCGTCCCCTGACCAGTCAAAACCTCATGCCTCTCGTGGACACAGACATCCTTGTGAAGGGAGAGCCCTATTCCCCTCGCCTCGGTCATGACAGCCAATCTTGTCTCCACGCCACGACCAAATGGGTCCGGGTCACGATTTGCAAAAATTGTTGAGGCACCGGTTTCGGCGGCAAGTTTTTCGAGTTCCTCGACCGCATCCCCTTTGCGGAAGATGAGTCGTCCACCAATGCTCTCTAGATTTTTTGAAAGGGCATGCAGTGAACCGCAGAGAAACTCCTGCCTTGGAGCACCGGTCCAATCATGCAATGACTTCCAGTCGCTCAAAATATAGACGGGAATGACCTCCTGCGTTGACTGCAGGGCTGCCGTAAGCGCGGTGTTGTCAGTGATCCTGAAGTCGCGGCGAAACCAGTGGATAACCCTTTTCATTCCTTCACGCTAACAGGCCATGCAATCGTGCGGGCAGGAACCACGCCGATTTCCCATGGGCGGGTAGAGACAAAGAGAATTTTTGTTTTTCCTGAACGCATGGCTCGGAAGAACCAATCTTGATTGCCCCCCGCTCCTACAATCCTCCTCTCTGATCCTTGCAAAGGATATTGAATCTCACCCGCTTTCCCGGGTGTCAGAATATCGGGCTTCGTGAACGTGAAACTCCAACTGTAGCCAGTCGAGGGATTCGAGGGGAGGTGAACTGTCAGGGAATCGCCACGCCTCAGGATCAACTCCTTTCCCACGTCCAGTTCCGCAAGCTCAAAATGAGCCCCGAGGGCCGACCCTGAAAGAGCCAACCCGAGAAAAACAACAAGGATTCGGAATCTCATTGCCTAGAATAGTGAACGCCCTGCCTCGTTGCTAAAAGAGCTTTTCTAGCTGTTGGGAACCGGGAGTTACAGGTAGTATGCGCGGATCATCCTGAATCCGTGCAGAACCCCGAGACACTCTTTTTGATCGCTGGCAACGGCTTCTATCCCAGACTTGCAGCCCAAGGGGCACGGGATGCAGGGGTGTCCTGTGTTATTGCAGCGGCTTTTGAGAATGAAACCGACCCGGCCTTGGCTGGATTTGTCGACGGGATCCATTGGATGAAGGTCGGCCAACTCGGTAAGTTGATCCATGCCGCGAGACAAAGCGGAGCGACTGCCTCCATGATGGCGGGTCAGATAGCCCCTGAAAATCTTTTTGATCTTCGGCCCGATTTTTACGCTTTGATACTGCTTGCCAAGCTACGTGAACGAAATGCGGAGACTCTTTTTGGAGCGATTGCAGGTGAATTGGAAAAGGCGGGCGTCCCCTTGCTGCCGGCCACCTCTTTTTTGGAAAAACACCTCGCCTGCGCTGGGCTTATTGCGGGGCCAAAACCAAAACCCCGGGTGCTTGACGATATTTTCTACGGCCTAGGCATTGCGAAGGAAGTGAGTCGCCTTGATATTGGCCAGACAGTGGTTGTAAAGAAAGGGACGGTCCTTGCAGTAGAAGGATTTGACGGAACGGATGCCACCATCCGACGGGGAGGGGAACTTGGTCGTGGTGATGCCGTGGTGATCAAGGTTTCAAAACCTCGACAGGATATGAGATTCGATGTCCCCGTGATCGGTCCTCGCACCTTGGAGGCGGCTGCTTCCTCCGGAGTGACGGCAATCGCCATCGAGGCGGGACACACTCTTATTCTCGAAAGCGAAAGGCTATTTGAGCTAGCAATACAAAACCACATCACACTCTGGGGGACATGATCATGAGAACCATACGTGCAGGCGTCGTAGGCCCCGGCAGCATAGGCATTAACCATGCTCGCATTTACAGTGAACTTACTGATTGCGAACTCGTCGCAATTTACGACGCCGATAGATCCCATGCCGAGCGCGCCGCCTCAAAATACGGAGGCAAAGCCTGCACATCCCTGGAAGAGTTCTCTTCGCTCGTGGATGTTGCTTCGGTCGCCACGCCAACGGAATCCCATCATGAAGTCGGTTTGTTCCTGCTCAATCGTGGAAAACACCTCCTGATTGAGAAGCCTATCGCCACGAATACGGCTCAGGCTCTGGACCTTGCCTCGATTGCCTCAGCCAATAACTGCATCCTTCAGGTGGGCCATATCGAACGCTTTAATCCGGCCCTCGAGGCACTTGAGAAGCAACTTGCCAACCCTCGTTTTCTCGAAGTCACCAGGCTCTCACCCTATCCAAACCGTAGCATGGACATCGGCGTGGTTCTCGACGTCATGATCCATGATCTTGAAATCCTCCTGCATCTTGTCCGATCTCCCGTCATCAGTGTGGATGCAGTTGGCATAGCCGTGCTGAGCAAGGGCGAGGATATTGCCAATGTGCGCATTCGTTTTGAGAATGGTTGCGTAGCCAATCTCACGGCCAGTCGCATCAGTCGTGATAAAGTCCGCAAGATCCGTATCTTTCAGGAGGATAGCTATCTGTCGCTCGACTATCAAAAACAGAGCGGTTACATCCTTCGTCTCAACAAGGGATCCATCAAACGGGAAAGGGTGAAAGTCGTGAAGGGCGAACCTCTCCAACGCGAGCTTTTAGCTTTCGTGACCTGCGCCAGGGAAGGTTTGATTCCACGCGTGACCGGACGCGAAGCTGCAGCAGCTCTCGAACTTGCAATTAGAATTACGAGGCAGATCGAAGAGGCAGACCCCCGCAAAAAGCCCTCTCAGATCCCTGCATGAGTCATTTGAACAGACATCTTGCAATCATTGCCGGAGAGTCAAGCGGCGATACCCATGGAGCCGCGCTGATGCGTTCCCTTAGGGATTTGGATCCTAAAATCTGTTTTATCGGGAAAGGCGGCCCAAAAATGGAAAAGGAAGCCCTCGCCACGGGGGGCCGTCTCGACAACTGGATTGCCGAAGCCGGAGTTCTCGGCCTATGGGATGTTCTCCGACATTACGGATATTTTCGGAGCAAGTTTCACTTACTTTTGGCTGAACTCACGGCGACCCGACCGGAGGCCGTGATCCTGGTCGACTATCCCGGTTTTAACCTGCGACTTGCCAAGGCTCTCCGCAAGAGGGGTCTTAAAACAAAGATCATCTACTACATCAGCCCCCAGGTCTGGGCTTGGAACAGAAGGCGTATTCCTGAAATGGCCCGCACCCTTGATTTGATGATCTGCATCTTCCCGTTTGAAAAAAGGCTCTACGAGTCGTCGGGACTCCGGACCGTCTTCGTCGGTCACCCAATGGCCAAGGAGCTGCAAACAGTCCCTAGGTCCGAACGTGACGAAGCCCTTCTCGGTCTTTTTCCGGGAAGCCGTGAACGTGAAGTGAGAAAGATATTCCCTTTGATGATGGATGCCGCTCGACTCATCCATCGATCAAGACCCGAAATCCGGTTTGAAGCGGCAGCCGCCTCGCCAACACATGCCGCACTCATGGAGGAAATGGCAAAGGATGAGAGTTTCACCGTCACGATAACCACAGGCACCTCGCGTAAGCTTATGAGAAGGGCGTCAGCTGCGCTTGTTTGCTCCGGCACGGCAACCCTTGAAGCAGCCTGTCTGGGACTTCCCCATGCACTTGTGTATAAGGTAGCGACATTGACCTACGAAGTCGGCATCAGAGTCATTCAAATCCCTTACCTTGGAATCGTGAACATCCTTGCCAACCGCCCAGTGGTCCGTGAGTTCATTCAGCACAATGCCACCCCAGCGGCCTTGGCCGATGAATCCCTTCGACTCCTGAATAATACCGAGGCACGCGACCGATTGGTTGCGGATCTGGCGCAAACCGTTGAATTATTGCGAACCCCTGAAGGCGACCCCGCCCATTCACCTTCCAATCGCACCGCCAGTGCGGTGATGGAATGTCTCGAAACATCCCCACTGTCCCCGCTTGAATGATTCCATGGAGAACTTGAAAGAACACCTTGAGATGCTATGGGCACCTTGGAGAGTGGAGTATTTTCAGCGGGAACGCACTACCCATGAAGACTTCCTTGCTGAAGCCGCCGCCTCCAGTGATGACGCAGCCCACCTTGTGGTGACACGGCGTAAACATGCCTTCCTGATCCTTAACAAATACCCCTATGCTTCCGGACATGTGATGATCGTCCCTTACCACCGCACGGCAACAATGGAGGATCTGAGCGATGAGGAGATCCTCGATCTTTGGCGTCTCTCAACCCACGCTCAACGCCTGCTGCGCGAAGTGATGAAGGCAGAGGGATTCAATGTTGGATTTAACCTTGGGAGCGCTGGCGGAGCAGGCTTTCAGGATCATCTTCACCTTCATGTGGTTCCCCGTTGGACGGGAGACCAGAATTTCATGCCGATGATTGCGGGAACCAAAATCATTCCCGAGGGACTTTATCCTCTTTACGAAAGGCTTGTCGTCGCGGACAGGCATCTAAAGTCATGAGAAAGAAGAAAGCTTCTGACTCTTTTGAGAAAATACAACCCATCAGGTTTTTCCTCCCATGATCATAGCTTTTGGAGCACTTGGCGCAGCACTCCTTTACGCTCTGGGCTACCTTGAGTTAAAGGGATCGATCCATCACGGAGCCACCAGCAAACGGGTCAATATCTTTTCCAATTATGCGATGGCGGCCTGGTCCTTACCGCTTGTCCTACTTCCATTTTTCTTCCCGAAGCAATTCCATTTTCATCCAAATTGGCAGGCCGCGCTTGCGGCAGCCATGGCAGGGATTTCCCTTTTTATCGGCCGGATCTGCACTGTCAAGGCTCTTGCCAAGGCCGATCTTTCCATCAGTGCCCCATTGCTTGGAGCTAAGACGGTGCTCGTGGCTCTTTTTTCCATCCTCCTGCTTCATACTCCCATTGGGTGGAAACTCATGGGAGCGGCTGCGCTGACCGTGGCTGCACTGACACTCCTCCAGGCCGGTCCCGATCAGAACAGACACCATCGCCGCTCTGCAGTCGGATGGGCCCTGGGGGCCAGCATTTTATTTGCTTTTGTCGATGTCCTGACTCAGGGATACGCAAGAACTTGCGGAATAGCGTTCTTTCAACCCGTTATGTTTGTGATTCTTGCGTTAATGACACCGCTCCTTGGTTCAACTCCACCAGCCCCCCTTATCGCAAAGAAGCGCCTCCTTATCGGGGGTGCTGTCATCGGATTCCAGGCCCCGCTTGTGATCCTGCTGATCGGACTATTTGGCGAGGCAACTTTGATCAATATTCTCTACTCCACACGAACGATCTGGTCTGTCGGAGTAGACGCCTGGAAGGGCGAGGGGAATGCCCGTGAATTCTGGCTGGCGCGACTGGCTGGCGCGTTACTGTTGATGGGGGCCATTGTGCTTGCCTTGGTCAAATAAAAGAGGCTTAGCTCATCCGGTGAAACAAGGTCTAGCAATGTCCCTAGAACACTCCCTAGTCGCCAACTTTGAGCCGCACCAGTTGATCCTTGTCTGCGTCATCAGCCCGATCCTGTTTGCCGTCTTCGGGCTTTTTCTTCTGCGTAAGGTGATCTCACCCGATACCCTCAAGCAATATCACGACATTGCCGGTCCCTTCTTCAATACGATCGGAGCCCTCTACGGCATCTTTCTTGCTCTGATCGTAGCGAGCACGTGGCAGTTCTTCTCCACCACCGCAGGCAATGTCATCGAGGAGGCACGTTGCCTCCAGAGTCTCTACCTTGATTCCGAGGCATTCCCTAATGCTTTCCGTGACGAGGCACGTCAGATCATGCGCGATTACCGCGACTCCCTCGTTAACCGCGAATGGAAGAGCGTCAAGATGGGCGAGGCCGACCCTCAAACCACCGCATTGCTTCAGAAACTCACGGAAGATTATGCCCACTTCAAGGTCGGTGATGCCTCGGAAGCAGCCTACTTCAACGAGTCGTTAAAGAACATCAACATGCTCCAGTCTTTGCGTGCCTCCCGCATTGAGGATTCGGGTAGCGGGCTCATTCCTTTCCTCTGGGGGGTTATCATCGCGGGAGGGGTGGCAACCATCAGCTTTTCCTACCTCTTCGGGGCTCGGAAGCTTCATGCACACGCCGTCATGACCGCCCTGCTGACTGGCGTAGTCTGCCTCGCCCTCTACACCATCGTGAATCTTGATTTTCCATTCACCGGACTCGTTGCGATAGGACCTCAGGCCTTCGAGCGCCTTATGCTAAAGTGATTCCCTACGTGCCTGTGGAAACTTCACTGAGCACCGAACAATGGATTGCTTTTCGATCATGATCCTTCTCCTGACAATGGTCATCGCCCTTGCGTTCTACAACATTGTCACCATCGACTTCCCATTCACCGGCCCAGCAGCCACCAGCCCGGATGCGCTGATAAAAGTGAATCTACAATAACGGAAAAAAAGGTTAACTTATCTCTAGTTGGCTAATAGGGATAGTTTTGTGGGAGCAATCTAATAGCCGCACTTCAACGCTACTATCAGCCGAAAGGCTTAAACCGGAATAATTTAGCCCAGTTAAGCTTTCTCGACCTGCCAGTATTCCAATTCCACAGGAGTGTCCCGTCCGAAGATGCTGACAGAGACTCGCAACTTTCCGCGAATAGGATCCACCTCTTCAACAATTCCCTGCTGGTTTTGGAACGGTCCATCCGCAACCTTGACCTTGTCACCGACCTCATAGCTGATCTTGGACGTCACGGTATCCTCACGTTCCTTGAGTTGCGCAAGCATGCCATCGACCTCTTTTTTACGCATGGGGATCGGCTTGTCTTTGGTTCCCGCAAACCCAATGACACCTGTCGTATCCTTGATAAAATACCAGGTCTTCTCGATCAGTTCATTCTTGTCGTCAAGAAGGTGCATATTGACGATGATGTATCCAGGGAAAAATTTACGGGTTGTTTCAGTCTTCTTTCCACGCTTGATCTCCTGAACCCTTTCCGTGGGAATCAGCACTTCGAAAATTTGGTCCCCAAGTTCCTCGGTCTTAATGCGCTTGACGATATTATCGTGGATTTTCTGTTCCTGTCCCGCGAGGACATGAACGACAAACCATTGTTCTTTTGGGGTGAGAGGCATGATGAAAGATTACTGAGGTATGAGTGAAAAACTAGGGACGGGTCAGAAATCCCACCACGTTGATGGTGATGAAATCAAAGAATGAAATGTAACCCCCTACCAGAAGCATGGCAATGATTACGACAATGGTGGAATCCCAAAGTTCCTTGTAACGCTTGAACCCCCGCTCGCTGCCATCCCAAGGCCACTGCACCTTCGCAAGTTCTGCACGCACCTCACGGATGTAGGTTGTGATCTTATTGGACATAATACGAAAATGCGAAGTATGCAGAGCAGGCCAGGAGGGACTCGAACCCCCAACAAACGGTTTTGGAGACCGCTACTCTACCAATTGAGCTACTGGCCTAGGCTTGGATGTGTTAGTCGAGGATCTCGGAGACACGACCAGCACCAACGGTGCGCCCGCCTTCGCGGATAGCGAAGCGGATGGTCTTTTCCATGGCGATCGGGCTACCAAGCTCGACCTCAATGGAAACGTTGTCACCTGGCATCACCATTTCGACTCCCTCTGGGAGTTTCACAGAACCGGTGACGTCCGTCGTGCGGAAATAGAACTGAGGCCTATAGTTCGTGAAGAACGGGGTATGACGGCCGCCTTCCTCCTTGCTGAGAACATAGATCTCGGCCTTGAACTTCTTGTGCGGCTTGATCGAACCGACCTTAGCAATGACCTGACCGCGCTCAATGTCCTCTTTCTTCACACCACGAAGAAGAATGCCGACGTTGTCGCCGGCCTCTGCGGTGTCAAGGAGCTTGCGGAACATTTCGATGTCGGTGACCGTGGTCTTCTGGGTGTCACGGAGACCAACGATCTCGACTTCCTCACCCTTCTTAAGGATACCACGCTCGACACGGCCTGTAGCCACGGTGCCGCGACCTTCGATGTTGAACACATCCTCAACAGGGAGGAGGAACGGCAGATCCTTCGGACGCTCGGGCATCGGGATGTAGTTGTCGACGGCTTCGATGAGGGCGAGAATCTGCTTCTCCTGCTCGGCATCACCTTCGAGTGCCTTCTTGGCGCTTCCCTTGACGATGGGAATCTCATCTCCGGGGAAGTCGTAACTGGTGAGAAGATCACGGACCTCCATCTCGACGAGGTCGAGGAGTTCAGGATCGTCAACGAGGTCCACCTTGTTCATGAAGACAACGATGGAAGGGACTCCGACCTGACGGGCAAGCAGGATATGCTCGCGGGTCTGGGGCATCGGGCCGTCTGCAGCGCTCACAACAAGGATCGCTCCGTCCATCTGGGCGGCTCCGGTGATCATGTTCTTCACATAATCAGCGTGTCCCGGACAGTCGACGTGTGCGTAGTGACGCTTGTCGCTCTCGTATTCGACGTGAGCGGTGGAAATGGTGATGCCTCGGGCCTTCTCCTCGGGGGCTGCATCGATCTGATCGTATGCACGTGCCTGTGCTTTTCCCGATTTTGCCAGCACGGTGGTGATGGCGGCGGTGAGGGTTGTCTTGCCGTGATCCACGTGTCCGATCGTTCCGATGTTCACGTGGTCTTTTTCGCGTTTGAATGCTTCTTTAGCCATATGGTTGGGTTGTGCTGGTTGTTTTTGTTTTTTTGGTGATTCGTTCTTCTGGAGCCCATGACCGGGATTGAACCGGTGACCTCGTCCTTACCAAGGACGTGCTCTACCAACTGAGCTACATGGGCCTGCCCGGTCCGAGGACCGGCCAAGTTATGAAAAGAACAGAGGCCTTCGGGGTTGCTTCAGGCCGTTCCGCAACTTCTTTAAGAAGTCACCGACCACAGCACGAGCCAGATCATCCGGCGGCGGCGCAACGATGCTTTCCGAGAAAAAGCGGATTGAAAGAATGCTGCCTGAAACTTCTTCTGTCAAAAGCAATTTACGGGCAATTTTTGGGTGTCATGCGAACGCCACCTGTTGCATGATCGGTTTCATGAACAAAGAGGAGCGCCCGGACCTACTCGACGTGGCCGCCTTCAGGAGGGATTACCTGCACGCAGCACTCCGCAGGATCGATCTCCCGCAGGATCCTTTTACCCAATTCCACACATGGCTGGAGGAGGCTGAAAAGTGTCCCGCCATCCTTGAATCCACGGCCATGGCACTCTCCACAGCCTCTTCTGGCGGCAGCGTCTCCTCGAGGATGGTCCTGCTCAAGGGGTATGATGAGAGAGGTTTCCGCTTTTTCACGAATTCCGGAAGCAGAAAAGCTTCGCAACTTGCGGAGAATCATTCCGCATCGTTACTTTTTTACTGGGAGGTTTTGGAGCGGCAGATCCAGATCAATGGAAAAGTTTCTCAGGTCACCCGTGCCGAAACCGAGGCCTACTTTGCCAGTCGCCCCCGGGGCAGTCGCATCGGTGCCTGGGCCTCGCGCCAGAGCGAGATCGTTCCCGACCGGGCAATACTTGAGCGTCAGGCCGAGGAATTCGAACGACGGTTCGAGGGTGGGGAAGTTCCTGCACCCGAGTTTTGGAGTGGGTATCTGCTGGTTCCCTCAACGATCGAATTCTGGCAGGGACGCCCCAATCGTCTTCATGACCGTTTTCTCTATTCACGCACGGGTGATGGTTGGTCCATCGACCGCTTGAGTCCCTGACCTTGCGATCCATCAAGTCACAATGTTCCAGGATGCAAATTGCACTCCTTACCTAAAAAACTCTCCAATCATTTTCCCCAGTTGAATCTCCATTTCCTGAAACAGCGTCTCTTCTATTACTGGAGACTCTTGCGCGAAACCGCTCTCATCTACCAGCGCATCGGGGGAGAGCAGTGCGCAGCAGCCTTTGCCTACTACGCGCTTTTTTCCTTGGTGCCGCTGGTAGCCCTGTTACTGACCCTGGGCTCGTATGTCTTCCCCTCGGACTCTGTCCTCATTACCATCCACCGGTTTGCCCCCATCGGGGAGCAGCAGCAGGAGCTCCTCTGGACCATGGTGCAAGGGCTGGAAAAAGCACGCGGAAGCGTGAGCATCCTCTCCATCCTGATCCTGATTTGGGCATCCCTGCGGTTTTTTCATTCGCTCGTCCTTTCGATCAACCACGCATGGGGAACCCGTCGCTTACCATGGTGGGAAATGCCCGTCAAAAATTTCACGATGATCCTGGCAATGAGCGGGGCTCTTCTTATCGGAACCGTGGTCCCGGCGATCCTTCAAGGTATCGCCAGGGCACTTCACTCCTTTGAATCAATGTTCAACCAACATTTCCCATTCATGAACGTTGGACGATTGCTCACCCTGGTCGATCTGAGCCGCTACGTCGTCGGCACGCTGGTTCTCTTCTACTCCTTCTCCGTTCTTTATATGCTGGCCCCTAGAAACCATGTCCGCTTTATGCAGATCTGGGGCCCGGCTCTGCTTGTTTCCTTACTCTTGCAGATAGGACAGGCGTTCTTCGTGAATCTCGCCCCGAAATTGATCAACTACAGCGCTATCTACGGCACCATGGGCAGCATGATGTTTTTGCTTCTCTGGGTCTTTATTGCGGGGATTATCATCATCAGCGGGGGATGTCTTTGTGCTGCGTTGGCGCATCTGCGTGGTCACTCCTACATCAATCACTCTCGGATCGGATCACACCCGGAAGATGGTCTGCAAAGTCATCCGCAGCCTTAGAAAAGCTAAGGAGAAAAAAGACGGAAGGCTAAAGCAGATCAAACATCGCCCCCTAGGCCGTCTCACGGCGCCTACTCCACCCAGTTGAAAAGATTAAAGTTGGCGGACATAAGCGCCGCCACGATGGCAAGAGCACCTAGCAGATGACCTGCCAGAATGACCGGCAACGCCACGACGATCCAACGTCCGATGGCACCCTCGATGACATTCTGCTTCTCGGAAGGCTCCGTGGGAAAAGGAAAACTGTTCATGTGGGTTCTGAAGTATCGGGAGCCTTCCTTGGAGTCAATGCCTCTCGATAACAATTAACGGCGGGGAGCCCGCCCCTTGCGTGGCGCGGCGGTTTTTTTCCCCCCAAGTCGCTTCTGCGGTTTGTGGGATGGGGCTCGACGGCGGGGCGTTGGTTTTGCAACCGGTCGTCTAGGGGCTTTTTTAACGATCTCCTCTTCCACAGCAATGGAATCCCTCCCGATATTGACAAGGATTGCGGCATCATTGGCCGAACGACTTTCCTTCTTTCGATCCTGGACTTCACGACTCTCGCGTCCCTTCATGCGCAAGCGGATCGGCAATCCCGGGTAGGGCCAGCGTTCACGGAATTGGTTGAAGAGATACTCGCGGTAGGCGTCGGGAATGAGATCCGGGTCGTTGACGAAGAGCAGGAACTCGGGCGGGTGAAAAGGCCTGACGCGCTCGGACACAACTTGTGTGGCGTAAAGGAGCTTGAAACGCTTACCCGCTTTGTTCGGAGGGGGATGTTGCTCGAAGACATCCTTGAAGAAACGGTTGAGTTCTCCCGTGGCAATCCGGGTTTGACTCTCCTGACGCACGCTTTGCAGTGCCGTAAAAATACGACTGAACCCTTGTCCCGTTTTGGCAGAGATACAAACCACGGGGGCATAGTCGAGAAAGAAGAGGTTTTTGCGAATCACATCGGCCTGCTCCCCTTGGGAGGCACGTCCCCCATCCTCCTTGCGTACAAGATCCCATTTATTCAGCAGGATAATGCAGGCTTTCTGGGACTCCTGAAGCATTCCCGCAATTCTTTTGTCCTGACTTGTGACACCGCTCTCCGCATCGATCACGAGAAGACCGGCATCCGCGCGACGGATGGCCTCCTCCGAGCGCATAGCGCTGAAAATCTCAACGGATGTATCGGGACGAGATCGGTGACGCAGCCCCGCCGTATCGACCAGCACATAGTGCTCGCCAGCGAGTTCGCATTTCACGTCAAGCGCATCACGCGTGGTTCCGGAAATATCACTGACAATGCTACGCTCCTCTCCCAGCAAACGATTCAGGAGGGAGGACTTCCCGACATTCGGTCGCCCCACGATGGCCAGCCTGGGAGCCGATAGTTCCTCGGAAACCTCACTTCCATCGTTGCCACCCAGCATCTCTCCAATCCTGGAGAGAAGGTCAAGCGTTCCTCGACCATGGGCCGCGCTCACGGTCATCACCTCGGGCAAGCCAAGCTCGAAGAAATCGGCTACCATGGACTCGTGCATCTCCTGGTCGATCTTATTGATGATCAAAATCAACGGACGGCCTCCCGTCCGGAGCATGTGAGCAAGCTCACGGTCAAGGGGAGTGAGGCCCGCACGTCCATCAACCACGAAGAGAAGAAGGTCTGCACTGGCAATGGCAGCCTGGGCGGCCACATGGGTTGCTTCGGCAAAGTCAGGATCAGGAGCATCCCCGATTCCTCCGGTATCGATGATCTCGAAGGGAATCTGACCTGTCTTGCAAATCCCTGCCAATCGATCACGGGTCACCCCCGGTTGGTCATGGACAATCGCAACCCTCCGACCCATGAGCCTGTTAAAGAGGGAGGACTTACCCACATTGGGGCGACCGACAATGGCGACGCGTCTCATGGAAATTATTGAATTTTACCCGATCGACCCGACCGAGGATCTGATCCTGTCACGGGAACGGTATGACCGCCATCCTTGAGTTGACGGATTCCGGCGGAGACGTAACCGATTCCACTCAAAAGCGTCACCACACCGGAAACCCAGACAACAGGATCACAATGACTCCACTGGAGCATCACGACGGCAACCGTTAGCATCTGCAAAAAGGTGGACGCCTTGCCGAGGAGGGAGGGATGCACCTCAAGATGATCGTTCAGCAAACGAAGCACGCCGCAGCCGCCTAAAATGATGACATCGCGGGAAATCACCAGCACGGGATACCAGACAGGAAGTTCATAAGGCCATTTGGTGATACTCAGCGTGATGATGGCAGTCAGCATTAGTCCTTTGTCAGCCAAAGGATCAAGGACGGCTCCGAGCCGTGATTTCAGATGAAAGCGTCGTGCCAGCCAACCATCAACACCGTCACTCAGGGAGGCGATCAGAAAAACACCGATGGTGGCCATTCTGAGGGATTCGTTTGGGTGTCCGGTCACGGCCGTCTTGCCATAATAGATTGCAAGCACGACAAAGACCGGAATCAAGAGGATCCTGGCGATGGTGATCTGGTTGGGAAGGGTCATCAGGTTTCAACCATCAGCAGGGAACCGACTTCTGTAAAGCTCGGGCAAGCATTGCCTGCCGAGGCAACAAGAGCTAGGAATGCCGGGTCCATGGATCTCCCTTTAGAAAATAGACTGCCCGAAAAGATCGCCTCTCACGGCAAGACTTGGGGATCAACGATGGCCTGGGCTCTTCTGATGGTTCCAAGAGATCGGCGGAAAGATGCCTTTCTTTTTCATGATTTCTGCAGATACGTGGATGATATCGCCGATAACGTTGTGTTGGAAAACACACGCAAACAGCAACTTCTCGACCTTTGGCTTCGGGCTCTTGAGATGCCCGACCCCGGAGATCTACCCGAAGACTTACAACAGATGGTGGAGCGAAGGGATCTCGATCGAAATCTTTTGAATGAAATCATCCTGGGCGTCCGGATGGATACCGAGCGCAACCGCTATCCTTTTTTTGACGATCTCAAGGCCTATTGCCGAAGGGTCGCCTCCGTGGTGGGAATCCTCAGCGCCTCCATCTTCGGGGCACGTGGCGAGGACGTTTATCTCTACGCCGATTCGCTTGGAATTGCACTGCAGCTCACCAATATACTCCGAGATGTCAAAGAGGATGCCGCCATGGGCCGCATCTATCTGCCGCTGGAGGATCTAGAACGCTTTGGAGTCCGTGAGTCAGATATTCTCGAGTCCCGCCACACACCCCAAACGACCCACTTGCTTAACCATCAGGCAGAACGGGCCGACTCGTATTTCGCCAAGGCCGAAATCGCATGGTCAGAAATGTCCGCGAACCAGCGACGCCTGATGCGTCCGGCGCGACTGATGAGCGCCGTCTATCGTGATCTCCTGCTTCAGATGAACCGTGATCGGTATGATGTTTTTGAGAAACGGTATCGGGTGGCAGCTTTCAGAAAATTCGCACTCCTGTTACGGGTCATGACTGCTAGAAAATGATGTTGCAGGTTGGAAGCTGGAGAGGAGGAGGAAGGAATGACCAAAAGGTCTCGCATGGAGTCGCAAAACGCTCAGGGGGGATTTTCTCTATGCTCCAATCCCTGTTCTCACCTTCATCCCGGTGATTTGCTTCCCACAACCTATCCCCGAAACACATCCGCCCACGCCTTTACCGAGGGATCCATCTTTACTAACTCAGGCCAACCACGGGTGTAACCCTCGCCGGGGATTTTTTTTGTGGCGTCAAAGCCCATGTGACCGCCCATGTTTGGAACAGTTGGGGCATGGTCGAGGCTATCCAACGGATTCTTGGTGAGAATGCTATCGCGCTGGGGGTCAGTATTAGCCATCCAGCGGAAAAGAACCTCGGAGGAGTTCTGCACGTCGCAATCATGGTCGACCACGACAATATACTTTGCGAACATCATCTGTCCCATTCCCCAGAGACCATGCATGACCTTGAAGGCCTGCCACGGATACTGCTTTTTGATCGAAACAAAGACCAGGTTGTGGAATGTGCCCTCCGCCGGAAGAGCCATGTCCACGATCTCGGGAAAGTTCATCTTGAAAATCGGCAGGAATATCCGGACGCTCGCCTCCCCCATGTAGAAGTCCTCCATCGGGGGGATACCCACGATCGTGCAGGGATAGATCGCCTCCTTGCGATGCGTGATCGCCGTGACATGGAAGACCGGATACTCATCAATCGGCGTGTAGAAGCCGGTGTGGTCGCCGAAAGGCCCTTCTGCCCTAGTTTCGCCAGGCTGGACATATCCCTCGATCACGAAATCACTCTCAGCCGGAACCTCCAGCGGTTGAGTCACGCACTTGACCAGATCGACCGACTTCTTGCGTGCGAATCCGGCGAAGAGAATCTCGTCGATTCCGTCCGGCAGTGGAGCCGTTGCCGCCAGAGTGAATGCGGGATCGCCACCGAGGCAGATGGCGACGGGCATCTTCTCACCTCGCTCATAGTAGCGCTTGCCGTGGCGGGCTCCGACCTTATGAACCTGCCAGTGCATCCCGGTGGTCTTGCCGTCGTAGATTTGGATGCGGTACATGCCGACATTCCTCTCTCCGGTGTCGGGATCCTTGGTGTATACGGTTGGAAGCGTTATGAAACGGCCGCCATCTTGAGGCCAGCACTTCAGAATCGGCAGTTGATCCAAGGAAAAAGGCTCCCCCTCCCCCATCCGATTCACGACTTCCTGACAGGCCGCGCTCTTTACGGAGCGAGGGCGGGCATGAATTAGATCGATCCCGTTGCGCAGGAGCTTCAAGGCATCCTTGAAGCTCTTGGGAGGCTTCGCTTTCATCAGAAACTCAAGCTGGGAAGCCAATTCATCAACGGATTCAAGTCCGAGGGCCATGGCCATGCGGCGCTTCGATCCCAAGGCATTGATCGCCACGGGAAATGCGGAGACCCTGCCATTGATCGTCGGTTTTTCGAAGAGCAAAGCCTTCCCTCCCCCCGGCGACTTCATCTCGCGGTCGGCAAGCTCGGTGATCTGGAGTTCGGTGGCAACGGGTTCGCTGACTCGCCGAAGTTCTCCTGCCTCTTCGAGGGCCTTCAGAAAGGCAGCATAGGATGAATAAGCCATGGTGTTGTGATTCAAGAATGACCGGCAATCTAAGGAAAGTCACAAAAAAGATTGATCATCGCTCAATTGCATAGAAGATTACTCACCCTCGGAGTTCTCCGAGGCATCCTTGGAGTTGTAGCTCAATTGGTCAGAGCACCGCCCTGTCACGGCGGGGGTTGCGGGTTCGAGCCCCGTCAACTCCGGTGGGATTTTTTAAGAATTGTGAAATGCCATCAAGGCATAGAAATCCGTAGGGTCCGTGAAGAGCACGTCTGCCAGTTTCAAGCCCGCACCGACAGCCATCCCGTTAAGGGACGTGATCTCTTCCGGGAAGTCTGAGGTCGTCACGTGTTCCACCGCTTCGGAAACTTCGTCCATCGTGAGGGCGTTCCATGAACTCCGTGTATGATCGACCCACCTTCTCATGTAGGATTCCCGCGATTCACCGGGCATCAGGACGGGATCAAAAATTAGCAACACCCCTTCCGGATTCAGCTTGCGGCGCAATTCCCCGAAAAAGAATTCCTTCTCTCTCCGTTGAAGATGATGGAGGGAGAGTCCGATATATATGATGTCATACCTACCGGGAAGACGTCCGAGCCCCGTCATGAAATCGCCCGTGATCAGACTGCATGGCACCCCTAGCAATGAGGTCTTCTGATGCGCAAGGTCAAGTGCCACAGGGGAAAGATCTATCCCGGTGTAGGATTGAAGAGACCTGCCCCTTAAGATCCCCGAACTGAAGTCGGCGTCGCCACAACCAAGATCCAAAAAGGAAAAGGGGCGCCCTAGGTCATCCAACCATCGGGAGAGAGCCTCTCGAACCGAGCGATGGTAGAGGTAATCATTGTCGACGATGCGGCGGTAGAGCGACCAACCGTTGAAAAAGTCGCGGACGGAAGAGGCATCGCGATCGCTTATGATTAATGTCCCCGGATTCTCCATCTGCCAAGAATAGCCACCATCTTTCTAGAAATCCACCACCGCGCGAAGACCAACAACAAGAGCGTTCCCATCCTGTTGGCTTCCTCCCGGATGCAGGATATACTGAAGATCGGGTTGCAGGGCGATTGCCGGGGCGACACGGATGGAGTAGGTCAACTCCGCAACAGCCTCAAAAGAGGCACCGGGAATACCACCATCCGTCATTTTGTTCTTCAGATAACTGCTTACGTCTGCGTAACCAAAAGAGACCCCGAGCTTGTCGGCTTCGCGGGAAGGAATCAGCCCCGTGTAAACAAAACCCACATCAGCATAGAAGGAGCTCACGCAGACCTGCTGGGGATCAAATCCCATCTGAACAAAGGAGGAAAGCCCCTTTGTTGATGCGGAATTCCCCGGCGGTTGTGCATCTTTTCCAGAAGAGCCAGAATTCTTTCCGGATCCCGCATCGGTCGCTTTTATAGAAGGCACATAAATCTGCTGGTCAAGGATACCATAGAATCCACTGCTGTAGGCAACGGCAGTTGGTGATCCGTAGGAAAAGGTCTCTTCCCCCCGGGGCCCCTCCCCCGTCTGGAACCAGCAGCCGAATTTTGCCGTGCCCGGAAGCCCCTTGGATCCGGGGTCCTTGTTCCAAATTACCGCAGCCTCATTGATATTAAGCAGTCCGCCAGACTTTCCAAAGTTCCAGTTAAAGTTGTGAAGGTTGTTCTGCTGTTCAAAGGGATTGGCTTGAGTGAATGCCGTTCGCAAGGTCAACCAGGAATAGGGTTCAAAGGCGAAACGAAGGCCAGGAGTCGACATTGGAAAAGCAGGCCCTCCATTGGGCACGTTCAAAACGAAGATGGGAAGTAAACTGAATGCACTGTTCACGAAAAGGTTGCCCGTGTCGCACACCATGAACTCGGTATCCACTCCGATTAAACCACCACGGAGCGAAACTGCATTGTTAAGAAAATTCTGCTGAAACCAGAGCTCGGAACAGCGGAAAGCAGGGTATCCCCCGACACTACTCGCCGTTAGTGCATTATGGATATATTTTTGGGAAAGATCGTTTCCATAGAGCCAAATCCAGCTGTTCTTAAAGGAAGCCCCCTCCCACCCCACGGCCTTTTGCAGATCGATGGCAAGGCCAGCGTTCAACAGTCCGGAGTATGTGCCGCCTTGTGAGGCTCCACCAGTCGTGTTTCCGAGCATATCGGAAATCGACTGCAAGGTGAGAACGACTCCGTTGGTCTCAGCTTTTGGCCTGTATCCCAGAAACTCTCCCGCAAGGCGCTGTTGGTTTAACAGATTGTAGGGATCCGGGATGTTGAGCGGATCGGCACGAAGGAGCTGTTGTCCAGTTGCTAAAAGAAACAAGAGCAAAACAAGAGTGATGAGATGCCGGATCATGGCTTTCATGATGTTTAGAGAGATAAAGTCCTGGCTTTTAACTTTCCAAAAAAACCCCAAGAACAATTACTAAGCAGACTTCTGTTTTTCAACACCTATCACCTCTCCAAGCGAAGAACATACCGACTTAGAGTTTCTCCAAAAAGATAGAGGACAAAAATCATTGCAGTAATCCAAAAACTTGGAGGCCAGTTGGAAACACAGGCAAGCAGGATCCCAACCCATACGGAGCCAAGCCCGATGAGAATGGAGAAGAAGATCGAACCCCAGAAACCTCGGCAGAATCGAGCCGCGATTCCAGCGGGTCCGATCACCAGAGTGAAAACAAGCAGGATCCCGACGACTTGACTGGCGAGAGTCACGGCGATAGCAAGAATAACCATAAAGGCCGTCGAGAGGGCCGTCAGGGAGATCCCCCGAGACTCGGCGAGATCAGGCTGAAGGCTGGCGAAGAGTAGCCGACGTGAGAAGATGGCCAGCGCGGCAAGACTCAGAATGGCAAGCACCATCGTGGCCACGATCTGGGATTGGGAGACACCGAAAATATTCCCAAAAAGAATGGAGGACGCCTGTCCGACGAAGCCCTTGTAGAGGGCTAGAAAAAGAGTTCCGATACCAAGTGCAAAGGAGAGAACCATGCCAATGGCCAATTCACTGCGATGGAGTTTGTTCCCCGAAATTCCCATCATCGTGCCGGCCACACAGCTGATCACAAGCATTCCCTGAAGGGAGGAGAGCCCCAAGAGGGCCGCACCGGTTGCCCCGGTAAAACCGATATGAGCGAGTGCGTGGGCGGCAAATCCGACATTGCGAATGATCACGAAATAGCCGACCACTGCACCGAGGATTGCAGCGATGGACCCTGCCAGCAGTGCGTTGCGGACAAAGTCGTAAGCCAGAATATCGTTCACCTTATCAAGCATGGCAGGCGGTTTCGGTGACGTTGCTCTCGGAATTAACGATAAAAACACGGTTGGCGGCACGAATCACATCGACCTCCATACCGTAAAGAGCACTTAAAACGGGGCCGGTGATCACCTCGTCGACAGCACCCAGCGATGCACCCCCTCCGGCCATATAGAGCACACGATCCATAACTCCGAGAAGAGGGTTGACATCGTGCGAGATGAAGAGGACCGTCGCGCCGGTCTCTTTCCGGATTTGCGCGATCCGCTCCACCAACAGCATTTGATTTTTCGGATCAAGTCCGGCCAAGGGCTCGTCCAAAACCAAAAGCCGGGGCTTTTCGATCAACGACTGTGCAAGCATGACCCGCCTCTTCTCACCGCCGGAAAGGAGAGAAAAGGGACGATCCGCATAGGAGGAGGCACCGGACAGTTCCAAAGCCCGGGAGACCTCTCCCGACGCCGAAGATGAGATCCATGGGATCCCCCAACGTTCGCCACGGAGCACAGCCGAGACAAGCGATCTGGCACTCAGGCCGGTGCCATCAGGACAGCCGGGGTGCTGCGGCATGTAACCGAGGGCATGTTTTGTCTTACCGGGTGGTTTTCCGAAAACAAGAAGCTCGCCACAACTGATCGGACAGAGTCCCAACAGCGCCCTCAGCAAAGTCGTCTTCCCGGCACCATTGGGTCCGAAAATCCCAATGAATTCCCCTTCCTGAATTTCCGCCGAGACCCCGTGCAGGATTTGCCGCCCCCCAAGACGAATCCCAAGATCACGGATTGAGAGTATGGAGTTCATCGGAGGCGGTAATTTTGAGGCATTATTTTAACACGGATTCGACAACCTCAAGCTGCGAGAGCATCCACTGCACGTAGTTCTTCATATCGGCGGGCTGTGTTTCCGTCACACCAACCACCGACACCCCGTTGTCCCGCGCCAACTCCTGCATCCGCTTTGTTGTGGGATTAATCACCTGACTATTATAAAAGAGAATTTTAACCGTTTTGGTGGTCAGGCTATTCTCAAAGGCCGCTGTCTGAATGAAGCTTGGTTCCGTGTCATTCATCACGGCAACCTGGAAAGGATCGTTCAGTGTTTCAAATCCCAAGGCTGTGGCCATAGAGCCGAAGATTGGCTCCGTGGCAGTGACTTTGACCCCCGCAGACTTGGATTGAAGCCTGGCAATCTTATCGAGCAGGGGCTTCATCGAGTGCGCAAACTTCGTAACGGCCTCCGGCTTATTGAAAACCACGGCAAGCTTTGCAACCAGCGCCGGCATTGTCTTGGGATTATACCAGATGTGAGGATTCTCTCCATCCTTCGCACCGATCAGATCCGAGACCTTGATCACGACACGCCCGGACTTGGCCTGCGCATCAATCAACTTCTCCATCCAGTCGTCGTAACCGATGCCGGAATAGATCACGATATCGGCATTGGCCACGGCTTTGGCTGTGGCGGCATCTGTCTGGAACTCATGGGGATCCTGATTGGGATTGCTCATGATGCTGGTCACCTTGGCTGAAGAGCCTGCCACTTGGGCCGCAACTCCCCCGTAGAAGTTTTCAGCGGCAACAATGCTCACCGATTGCGCGCGCAGTTGAATAACACCGGGCAAAAACATGACGGCCAGCAAGAGCATGATGTTCTTTTGCATCGGATTCATGAAAATCCTAAGCAGACGATACTGATATGTCAATCTCATTAAAGAAATGCTCACCACCCCATCCGGTTACCAACTTCTTTGCTGATGACTTGAAATAGGAGTCTTATCGGATCAAGTTGCCATCTTGTCACTCGAACGTCGCACCACAAAACAGAAGGAAGCCATCAGGGCCGTCCTGGCAACCCAGGAAGGTCCCCTGATGCCTGACGAAATCCATGCCATGGCGTTGAAGGCCGTCCCTTCGCTTGGAATTGCGACCGTCTATCGTTCACTAAAGACCCTGCAGGATGAGGGCATGGTTCGATGCGTTGAAATACCGGGACAGTCGCCTCGCTACGAACGCTCTGACAAGGGCCATCACCATCACTTCCTTTGCCAGAAATGTCACACGGTCTTTGACCTCGAAAAATGCGTGGAGGGAATCAAGAAATTAGTTCCCCCCGGATTCCGAATCACAGATCATGAAATTATCCTTCATGGTCTTTGCAAATCTTGCGTCTGATCGCGTTATCAAGGCAGCGAACCTGATTTCTCGGATGGTCAGAGCAACACTTTTGCCGCACTGATTCCCCTCCTGCCCCTGACTCAACTCCTCGCTTCAAGGCGATCGAATCCCTTGAACCGATAAATAGCCAACGAGAGAGCCCAACTCACTGCGAAGATTCCGATGATGAGATAACCGATCGTACCGAAGTTATCATTCAAGGATCCAATCGCACTCCAAACAGGTCCTTCCAATTTGAGTTGGTCCCCTATGAGTCCCAAAGCCTCAATACCACCGATGACAACGGCGACGACAACCGAGACAAGGGTAATCGTCATGTTGTAGTAGAGTTTTCGGATTGGCTTGATGAAGGCCCATCCATAGGCTCCCAGCATCATGATTCCATCGATGGAATCAATCAGACTCATCCCCGCCGTGAAGAGCATGGGGAAGACAAGAATCGACCAGACGGGTAGGCCCTTTGCAGCTTCCGTTGCCGAGATCCCAAGCAGGCTGATTTCCGTGGCCGTGTCAAATCCCAGGCCAAAAAGAAAACCTAGGGGATACATGTGCCAGCTTTCTGAGATCAATCCGAACAAAGGACGGAAAAGACGGGAGAGGAGCCCTCGGTTTGCCAGCAGCATGTCAAAGTCATCCTCGGAGTAAGGTTCGCCGTTACGGACACGTTGAAAGGCCTTCGCAATCGAGGAGAAAATCACCAGATTCATGATGGCGAGAAGCAGCAAGAATGCCGCCGAAATCAACGTCCCGATCACTCCACCCATGTGATGCAATGCATCCAACTGGCTCTTAAAAGAGTTTGCTGTTACGGCAACGGCGACACTTGCAAGAACCACAACCGTGGAATGTCCCAGCGAAAATAGGAATCCAACGGCGACGGGACGCTTCCCCTGCTGCATCATTTTACGGGTCACGTTGTCGATGGCCGCAATGTGATCCGCATCCACCGCATGACGCAGACCGAATCCATACGCAAGAAGCGCCGTCCCCAGCAGCACCGGGAACGAGTGAAAAGAGGCTAACGCCCATCCCCAGGCAACGAGATTAAAACCCACAAGCAGGATCAGCATTGCAGCGATCTTACCGCGAAGATCGCTGGGTGAATCATTGAAAAACCGAGCAAAGAAAGAACTCATGCCTCTTTCACATTAGAAAAAAAACTCTTCCTTGAAAGGTTAAAGAAACCCGGAGGCGCTGAGGAAAGCCCCCATTATCTTGTAGGAAAGGTCAGCGGCGACCGAAGCCGAGGAACCTGCCGATCCCTCCTTTTTTTGCGGACCCGCCTGCGGTCTTACCCGGTTCCCCACTCATCGAAAGATTGCGGGGCTTGCCATCGCTTCTTCCCCTGGATCGAGATTCGCGGGGGCCTCCCTGAGAAGCCTCGGACCTTCCATCTCCTCGAGATGGAGTTTCCTCAGTGGAACGCTCCTGCCTGTTCCCGCGCTGAATATTCGGACGCGGTGTTCGGACTTCACCCGGCCTGCGGGGCGGACGACGCCCTCCATTGGGATCTCTCGGCGGCGCGGGGGCCGTGTAGTCAAAGCCCTCGGCCTTCACTCGAGGGATGCCACGGCGAGTGAAGCGCTCAAGTGCCCGAAGGGCATCTTCATCCTCTCGGCTTACGAAACTCACCGCCTCTCCAACAGCTTTCGCCCGGCCGGTGCGACCGATGCGGTGAACGTAGTCTTCGTGGTTTGGGGGGAAGTCGTAGTTCACGACATGCGAGATGCCGTCGACATCGATGCCGCGTGCTGCGATATCGGTCGCCACAAGGACTCGGATCTTACCCTCGCGGAATTCATTAAGAGCGCGCAGACGTTGATTCTGGGATCGGTTGGAGTGGATCGTACCGGTCGTGATTTTTGCCTGTTCCAAGCGACGAGCAATCCTGTCGGCCCCGTGCTTGGTTCTGGTGAAGACAAGGACCATTGTGAACTTAGGATCCTGCAGAAGGTGCAGGATCATTCCTGGCTTGAGGTGCTGGGGAATCTCGTAGACCGACTGGGAGACAGTGTCCGCCGGATTGGAGCGGCGACCGATCTCGACGGTCTCGGGCTCCTGCAGAAATTCTCCGGTAAGCTTCTCGATTTCGCGGGAGAGTGTTGCCGAAAAGAAGAGCGTCTGGCGCTTCCGTGGCAACAACCTGACGATCTGCCGGATAGCCGGGACGAATCCCATGTCGAGCATCCTGTCAGCTTCATCGAGGACAAGAAATTCAATGCCGGCGAAAGCTTTCTCCCTTCCCCTGATGATATCAAGCAAGCGTCCCGGAGTGGCGATGACGATGTCCACGCCATGCTCCAACGCCTTGATTTGCGGCTTTTCACTTACTCCGCCATAGATCGTGGCCATGGAGAGTTGGAGATGCTTCGCGTAGGCACGGACATTCTCCTCGATCTGAACTACGAGTTCACGGGTCGGGGCGATCACGAGCGCCCGGATACCGGGAGTCGGCGTCGCAGCAAGAATAGAAAGGATGGGGAGGGTGAAAGCCGCCGTTTTCCCTGTTCCGGTCTGCGCGATGCCGATCAGGTCACGTCTCTGAAGAATCAACGGAATCGCAGCAGTCTGGATCGGGGTCGGTTCGGTATATCCCGTTTCCTGAACGGCTTTAAGAATGGCGGCATCGAGGCCGAGCGAGCGGAATGGCATGGGAGAAATAAGTAAGATAGCAGTGCACTATGACCCAATGCAGGGGAATTGCACGGGATTAGATCAAAGCAAAACCCGACTCCTGCGAACAATCCGCAAAAAGGACACAACCTGACCGTCTGCTATTTTTTCAAAATATCGATAAGGGATTTGCTCGCATCTCTTGCACCATCATGGAGTTGCTTGTATTCCAACCCGATAAAGATCACTGCGGCAACAAAGAGGGCAACCAGCCCCAATTTCACATTTCTAAGATCATTGGGATTGGAGGGTAGTTTGAAACTAAATCCCCGTGACCGAGGAACGGGAGTTTCTGACTGCTGCCTGAATCCTGGGTCAATCATGGCCACTTTACGAATTTTTGTTTGGGCCTCCTTACTTTGATTCCCATCAACTGAAAGCTTGCCTTCTGTCGGTTTCATAATTCAGGGAATCATCAAGAAGCCAATTGAGTCTCGTGTTATAGGGACCGGTTTGATTCAAAAAATCTCAACCCCCATCAATGTTTGCCGTGTTTCAATTTGCAATCAGTCAAAACGATATCCCCGACATTAAGATCCTTGAAAGATCCGGAGATCTCGACTTTCTGCCCCACGGACAGATAAGGAGTTCGACTGAGAATCATGCCGTAACGATCCCGTCTCAGAAGGGTTGCCTCACCACCTTCTCCGGAAACATCCAATTCACTATTTTCAGGGAGGGAGCCAGAGAGAAACTCTGCTTTCACAGCAGGGAGCGATGCCGTGCGGCCTTGCAGAGTGACGATAAGAGCCTTGCTATATCCATGCCCCTTTCGCAGGGATTGGATACGTCCGGAGACGGTAATACGCCGTCCCGAGTATTTGCCGGTTGCGGCGACAGCATTCGTAAAAAAATCTCCCGCTATTGTTTTTAGCGGCACAATACCATCCTTTGGAAAGGGACTCAGAACTGAGTTCGCCTCCATAACGGAACTGCCGGTCGGGGCGAACGTATCCTGTGCCTTAAGTTGACCTGATCCCAAGGGGATTCCTACAACATACAGCGCAAGGGGTAGCAAAAAAACTCTGGGGGGGAAATTCACTTTTCAAAGAATAGCAATTCAAGTTCGGAATTCAACTTCCAATGCTATCAATCTCGGGATCCATGAGTTAATCCATCAACGGCTTGACCCTCGACATGGTATCCTGCTCAACATTTCGTATGTCTTTCTTTGTATCTCTCCTCAAGCATCCTTATATCCTGGCAGGGATCGGCGGTGCGATTGGTTCGATAGGACGCATCGGGATGACGGATTTGGTTGCCAAGTGGCTCGGTAATGATTTCCCGTTCGGAACCATCATGGTGAATTTTACGGGTGCACTCTTCATGGGGCTGCTTGCCGGATACGGTGAGGCAGACCCAGGCCAACTCCTCTTTGCTCCCGCGACGCGCACTTTACTGATGATCGGCGTCTTGGGTGGCTACACCACCTTTTCATCATTCAGCCTCCAGACCTTTCTCCTCATTGAGCAGGGTAATCTGCTCGGTGCTTTTCTAAATGTCTTTCTCTCCATTGCTCTCTGCATTTCCGGAGTGTGGTTGGGGTTTTTTACAATCAGATCCCTCTGATTCCTTCAGGATTAGGATCCCGAAAATGACAATGCAGGAATTAAAAGGTTTCCAATGCTTTCATCTCCATTTCAGAAAACCGAACCCAGGAAATTCCTCCGCTCCATCAACCATTTTGGTGTTCCTATGAGCAAACATCTCTCGTGAAAGATTCCTCTGGGTTCACCCTGATCGAATTGCTGGTAGCCATCGCACTCATAGTGGTCCTTGCGTCCGTGCTCGTTCCTTCCTCGAAGGCCCTCTCCCGGGCTCATGCTAGGAGAGCGGCAATCAGCATCGTCATGGACTCCATGGAGGGAGCCAAAAGATCGGCCCAGGTCTCAAAAAAGAACGTCTGGGTTATTTTCAGACACACTGGAGGCAAAAAGCCTGATTCACTTCGTGTCGTTACCATGGATGGGATCTCTCCCGTTGCGCAGGGAACATGGCTGAAACTTCCCGAAGGCATTTTCTTCAAGGTTGAGGACGAAAGCCTCATGGGCGAACCACCCCCGAAAAACATTCTTCTTGCAGGCTTGAATGACCTGCTTCCGCTCGAAGGGGAAAGTTTTGGATCTCTAATGTTCTCAGGTTCCGGACGGATTCTCATTCCAAAGCCAGGCGGCAGGAGTCTTAAAATCGATTTTTCATCGACCATTGGCCCCTCCCCCGGCTCGATCACGATTTCGCGCGGCACGGGACGCACCTCCTATCAATGAGATACAAGCTCTCCGGGTTTACCCTCATAGAAGTTCTGATCGCAATGCTCCTATTTGTCATTGCAGCGGCAGGGCTCCTCACGCTGTTTCCAGTGGCCCACAGGACAGAACGCGAGAGCGTTCAGGAAACGAGAGCCTCCCTCATCGCATCAGGCATCATGGAATCCCTAGGTCCAACCGATCAAACTGCAAACGCAAAAATACCCTGTGGAGTCAGTCACGGAAGCACAATCTGGGAACCGGTCGATCCATCGGCAAGATCCTCTCACACTTTATTATACAATTCCGCCTGCCAGCCAATTCGCCCGGTAGATGCTGAGGACACAGCTTCTGGCGTGACTGAACCCGACGCAGTTGCAGTCGCAACCCTTGATTTGGAGCCTTTGGCATCGATTCCTCACCTGACGAGAGCAGAGGTGAGTGTGGCTTCCCCGGCATCTGCACCAGCTCCACGCAGGGTCATTCATCGCTACGTCACACTACTTTTTGTCCCATAAAATGATCACGGAGCACTCCTCGAACAGAACTCCGAAGCCAGCCTTCGTCGCTGGATTTACGCTCCTTGAGGTGCTGGTTTCCACCGTCATTCTTTCCATTCTCGTTCTGATTCTTATTGGCATGAGTGACGGAGCTTCTCGCCTCTGGCGTGATGGGGAACACCGTCGGGAATCCCTCACGGAGGGTATGGGCGGATTGCAGATCATCTCGGATGATCTGCGTTCAGCGGTGGTCACGAGCAATCCCGAAACCTTGATTATAGAATCCCAGTCACCCGAGGACCCATCGTCTTCTGAGGAGCAAGACGAACGTTCCAGTGACTGCCTCTTCTTTCTTGTTTCGCATACCACTGAACAGCGTGAACAAGACTCATCCGGGGATCTCTGCGCTGTCGGTTATTTTATCGCCCCGGAGCCCACCCAGAAAGGGAAAGGGAGTGATAACCTCTACCGTTTCCACGCTTCGGGTCGGGAAGTATGGGAAGCCCTCAGGAGCGGCTCACTTCGGAAACTTTATGAACGAGCTTCTCCATCGAACGGCCTCTGCACCGAGTTATTGGCAAGAAACATCATCGGCCTGCAAGTCTCACCGATGGATCATGAACTTCCCGGTCAACCTCCCCAAGCCCTTTGCATAACCATTGAAGCAATCAACGGTGATACAGCACGCCATATCTCCAACAATCCCACGGCAAAGAAAAGTAACGATCGGCTCATTCTGCGGCATCTCCAGAAGTTCTCAACGATTGTTCACCTGCCGCCGCTGAGAGAATCTTCCGAGGGTCTATGAAATCCATCCGCCTGCGTAAGCCTCGATCAGCCAAAGCACTGCCCTGTGGCTCGGCTATTGTGGCGGTTCTGAGTGTTCTTGCACTTTTAAGCCTATTGCTTGTTTCCATGCTCCTTAGCGTTCGCATGGAGCGAAGCAACGCTGCCAACCGTTCCGCCTCGGAGCAGGCGCGTTTGGCTGCGGAATCCGGAGTATCCGCCGCCTCGACCCTGCTTCTTATGGTGACATCCAATAGACCGGCATATCTGGTCGGATACTGTCCGGAATCAGGCAACGAAGACACCCCGCCCGCCCTGATGATTGGAGCAACCAACCTTGTGTCCAAATCCCAGATGATCCCCCTGATGTCATCGGATCTGAAATCTTTTCTCTCTTTTCCAAAACTTCCCGAGGATCTGCTCCCCAATATTTTGGAAAAACGCCTCTCTCATGACCCGGATGAGGCTGTCGATCTGAACGCCCACCGACTCCTTGGCTCTGAAGACACCGAAAACGCTCATGGGGTAATCGCTTCGACCGGCCACTATCCGACTCTCTGGCAATCCATCAAGGACAACGAAGGCAAAACGATCG
>CAIKFI010000004.1 GCA_903826635.1 uncultured Spartobacteria bacterium
CAGGCTTGATACCGGGAATCCAGGATAGAGCTGCTGCCACCCCGATAAGACAGATTGCTGGCACGCAGTAGATAAGGCGCGCACCGCCGATGAATACTTCCAAAACCGACAAGGCGGCCAACAGTGGCAGAAGTATCAAATTGTTCACACGAGGATCTTTTCTACAATCCCGCAGGCATGGCGAGACTACAATTGAATGGGCTATTGTTTCACGATCCAAATAATACTTAGGGTTTACTGCAGTTAAGGGATTGGTTATGAGTTAGTTTTTGGGACTTTTCATGGAATGGGTTTAATGAAGGGTTGGTGCCCTCAAAGTGCTCTTAAAATCCGGAGAGGTATTCTTTATCAGAGGATAAAATCCAGACCGGCTTCATGGATCAGTCGAAGGGAATCGGCTATCCCCTCACAGGATGTGACACCTCCCCAGTGGAAATATATCCCGATTGGAAAGTGGTCCGTGGTAGGCTGAAAGACTGATGATAAGAACTCTCCTCCTGCGATTGCCGTGAAGATTGCAACCTCCGTCTTTCAGGGAAGTTGTCCTGATCTCGCTTCGTGCCCCAAATCGGTGCTTCCGGAGTTCGCGCTGATCGGACGCTCAAATGTCGGCAAGTCCTCCCTCGTCAACATGCTCACCCGTTCGGAGGGATTGGCAAAGGTGTCTCAGATTCCCGGCAAAACCCAGTTGATCAATTTTTTCACGATCAACGGCGCTTGGAATCTGGTGGACCTTCCGGGCTATGGCTTCGCAAAGGTCGGAAAGGCGGAACGGGGTGGATTCAGCACGATGGTTGCCGACTACCTTCAGAATCGATCGAGCCTTGTCGGAACCTTCGTGCTGATCGACGCCCGACTCAGCCCCCAGGCCTTGGATCTGGAGTTTCTCCGCTGGATGGTCGGATGCGGACTGGCGTTCATCCTCGTCTTCACCAAGACGGACTCGCTTTCCAAAACGGCGGTGCAGAAAAACATCGGGGTTTTCCTGAGCGCGATGGGTGGAATCACCGAGGAGCCTCCTGCCTATGTGCTCAGCTCCGCCAAAGAGGGGGTGGGGCGGAGGGAAATCCTCGCCCTGATTGATTCCGCCCTTTCCGAAATCGGCGGATCGTAAATTCACGACATCCCCTCCCATGACACTGGAAGAGCTCGGTTGGAACGAAGAGTTTGCGTTCGAATTCTCCCCTTATCTTGAAAAGAAATGGGAACCCGCCCGTCTGATCCGGGACAACAAGATCACTTACGGAGCCTTGTTGGGAGATGGGCGGGAGTTGGAGGTGGTGATGAGCGGCAAGGTCTACCATGACGCCGAAACAGACGCGGAACTTCCCGCCGTCGGGGATTGGGTTGCGCTCGAGGTCGGGGGTGAGAACGAGGAGCATGTCATCCGCGCAAGACTCCCCAGACAGACTTGCCTCTCCAGAAAAATGTCTGGTAGGAGCACCGAGGAGCAGGTGATTGCCTCCAACGTCCAGATCGTGGTCGTGGTCACCGATGCCGGACCAGACTTCAATCTCCGGAGGATGGAGCGCTATTTCGCCATCATCGGCCGCAGTCGTGCAAAGGCTGTGGTCCTGATCAACAAGGCGGATCTTTTTTCCGAAGAGGAGAACCAGGCCGCTGCGGAGGCGATCAGGATGCAGAATCCGTCGGCCGAGGTGCATGTTACCACCCTGAGGAAAAAAAGCAGCCTGAAGGCTCTGAAATCTTATCTCCGGACTGGGGTCTCGATGACCTTCATCGGATCCAGTGGCACCGGGAAATCCTCCGTGATCAATCACCTGCTGGGAGGAGAGTATCAGTGGACCGACGAGGTCAACGAAATCACCGGGAAAGGCCGGCACACCACCACCGCCCGGGAGCTTATGGTGCTACGGCAGGGCGGGATCATCATCGATAATCCGGGCATCCGCGAAGTGCACATGTGGACGGACGAATCGACCCTACGGGATCAGTTTTCCGACATCGAGGAGCTTGCCGGTAAGTGCCGCTTTGACGACTGCAGGCATGGTCCGCACGCCGGTTGTGCGATCCGCGATGCCGTGAGCGAGGGGAAGTTGGCGCTCTCGAGGCTTGAGGGATTCTTCAAACTGGAGGAGGAGATCGCAAAACTGCGTCTCAGCCGTGAGAAACGCCAGATGACGGTCGACCGTAGGGATCGACGCGACCTAAGGATCAAATCCCGGAACTACGAGGCCAAGCGCAACCGCTACTCCGAGGAGTGAGTGTTTGGTAGAAATCAGTTGGCGAAGAAGCATTCGACCTCACCCATCGCCTTGTTGCGGATGCCATCCCGCTCCATCAGGATCTCATGCTTGGAATCCGGAAAGAGGACGAGTCGGGCATTGGTAAACATTTTGTGCAGTTCTTCCGGAGAGGGGTTGACCACAAAGGCATCTTTTCCAGCTTGGAAAATAAGGACCGGGCTCGTGATGGCCCCCTTGTGAGCGCGGATCCGAGTGGTCTTATCCAGGGCCTGATTCACCCAGTCAATGGAGGGGCCGCCCAGAACAGCCTCGGGGTGATTCTTCCAGACTTCATTGTTGGCGCTCCAGCGCGCACGGCTTGAGGTCACGGAGTTTACCTCGAAGGATTCGTAGGGATTATGATCGCGCTTGCCCGGTGCGTAGCCCGCCCCGAGTCCCGACATGTGCAGAAGCTTCATCACAAGGCTGGCAATAGGTTCCGGGAAGGGCGCCGTGTTGATCCGGATCATGGGCGCGCTGAGGATCACTGCACGGAATGGGGATTGATAGCGTTGCAGGTAATCGGTGGCGACCCCTCCGCCCATCGAGTGGGCGATCAGGCAGAGGTTGTTGGGATGGGTTGGCAGGATAACCTCCCGGACAAAGGCATTCAGATCGGCCGCATAGAGTGAGAAATCATCGATCTGGTCGATCTGGGGGTTGCTTTTGACAAGGTGGGGTGAGAGTCCTTGTCCTCGATGATCGTAGGAGAAGATGCTGAAGCCTTTTTTGTAGAGGTCATAAAAAAACTCACCGTATTTTAGCCACGATTCCGTACTGCCGTTGACCACGACAATCGTCCCTTTGGCGTTCGGATGCACAAAGCGGATCCCCTGAAGCTCCGTCACCCCGTCGGCGCTCCGAAAAGTGAAACGCTCTCCGGAGTCCAGAAAAGGGAGGATGGTTTTTTCCCATTCGGAATCGTAGTTCTTCTCTGGCAGGGCCTGGACACACTCCATTGCCGGGAGTGTCAGGATGAGGGCGAGGGACCATAGCAGGCGCATCCCGAGTTCCTAGCAGAACCGGTCCTGCTCGTCGTTGAGAATTACGTTCAGCAGCAACGATCGCCGCCAAAGCCCTTCATAGGTTTTAGCCACAGCAGTCTTCGGCTGTGCACATAAATCAGAGGAGGTCGAGAGGGCGGAGGGCAGAGCTCATTGTGGCGAACAGGAACCTGATTTTACAAGAATCTGATCTCACTGGGATTAAGGGGATCAAGAGGATGGGGGATCGCCATTTCATTCTTCATCATTTTGACTTCATTCTTTTTTCTGGCTCCCGACGCACATCGCTCGTCCCTCAAAGGCTCGTTGGAACAATGGAGCATCTTCCTGGCTGGATTCGAACGCTCTCTGGTATCCGAGAAAATCCCAAATTCTAGACTGATCCGTTTTGGCATGCTTTGATCGATCTCCTCGTAACCACACATCATGAATCGATCATCCGACACCTCCTTCCCAAGCGTGTTATGCTGGGGAGTTCTCCTCCTCGCCGTTCTTGGACTGACGGCCTGCGCCAGTGATGCCACGGTCCGGGAGAGGGCTCCGCACTACGTGTCCTTAAATGCTCAATCAACAAACTCCGCAATCAAAGTTGCCAAAAGTGCCAGAGGTGTCATTCCTGATACAGGAGCCAAGATCCTGCATGCAATGAGGCTCGCCAACACGACTCCTCTCGTGGCGCTTGGAGAGGATATCCAAGCTTCGCAGGAGGCCCTCGAACGCCTGAAGGCTAACCCAAAAGATGGCGGTGCTCTCCATGACTACAACTTCTCCGTGGCGAGAATGATCGGGATCATCCGCCGCTCCAAGCTGGATCCGTGGACCCGCCCCCTGATTGTTCCTGCGCCCTCCGGAAAGGGGAACTATGTCCTCGAGCACAAACCCGATCCCCGTCCCTCGTGGAATCCGGCACTCTACAACTTCACCCCGGCAGACGAATTCATGATCGGTGGGAAGTATGTCGAGCAGCATGTCTCCCGTCCTGGAATCGGCGCTCCGGTGGTCGCCGTCGGCAAAGGATTGAACAAGGATTGGCAGAAGAATTATTTCACGAAGAAGGTCTTTTACGGGGTGACAGCCGTTGCCAGATTCCAAGGGAATCGATGCATCATTGCCTTCGAGGACCCTCTGGCCAAGGAGACGACCACGGTGAATGGTCGGACAATGGACCTTTCAGCCGACTTTACCGTGCCGCTGGCGGTGATGCTTGCGAGCACCGCGTCCAAGGTTCCGAAACTGGAACGCATGCTCAACCCCGAGAAATATGCCGAGACGGCGCAATTGGCCCGGCTGGAGCCATACAATCCGAATAAGACCGTGGTCCTTGTGATCCATGGGTTGATGGATTCCCCTTCGACCTGGGCACCGATTATCATCAACCTGAGGAGCGATCCGGAGATCCGGAAACACTATCAGTTCTGGTTCTACAGCTACCCCTCCGGTTATCCGTATCCTTATTCGGCCTCGATTCTGCGTGAGAATCTGGATGGTGCCGAGAAACGCTTTCCGCTTCAGAAACCGATGGTCGTGATCGGTCACAGCATGGGGGGGTGCATCAGCAGACTCCTGATCACCGATACGGGGGAGACTCTCTGGAAGAAGCTTTTCCATCATTCCCCCTCCAAGACCCTCCTGCCAGCCGCTTCAAAGAAACTCTACACCGACGCCCTGATCTTCAATCACCGCCCGGAAATCGGCAGGGTGATCTTTATTTCCTCTCCCCTCAAGGGAAGCGAAATGGCCTCGCTTTCGATCGGCAGGATCGGATCCATGCTCATCAGAACTCCAAGCAAACTGCTCCTTGCCGGCAATGACGCTCTCAAGATTGCCACCTTTCATGCCAACGATCTGAAGCTCAGGCGGGCGCCGAACAGCATCGACACCCTCTCGCCGAAGAACCGCTTCGTCCGCATGATCAACTCGATTCCGATTGTATCGGATATCCCCTACCACACGATCATTGGTGACCGGGGGAAGGGAGACTCCCCACACTCGTCCGATGGGGTGGTGCCTTACTGGAGTTCGCACATGGACGGGGCGCAGTCCGAGTGCATCGTACCGAGCGACCACGGAGCCCATCAGAATCCGCAGGCCTTTGCGGAGGTGAAGAGAATTCTCAAGCTCAACGTCGATGAGGGAAAAAAGAAGCAGCCACACAAGCACAGTGATCTGTCGTGAAGGAAATGGGGCTGATTCCGAGGAGTGACCTGATGGAAAAGCCTCCTTCGCGGAGACTCAGGCGGGTATGTAATCGGGACTCCTGACAGGTTTCTGGTTGGGGGAGGGAAGGACTTCATCGAGATGAAAAATATCCTCTTCCTTGTTTTCGTCCGTCTCCAACGGTGCAAAGCGTTCCGCCTTGAAGCCACGCTCAATTCCTAGCTTGTTGCACGGATTGCGAAGTTCGGTCAGATAGACCGCGATCTCACCGGGATTGGCATTGAAGTCGCAACCCGGCACCAGGTCGCGGATGTGGTAGGTGTTCCCTTTCTTGGGAAGTTGGTCGTAGAGGGCCTGAATCCCGAGGGGGAAGGCGGCGTCGATGCATACAACTGCTTGGCCGGGTAGGAACATCCCATGATCGTTGCCGAAGTGCTGCTGTTGGTCAATGAGCAGCAAATGTCGAATTTAATAAAAACACAAAGTCAAGAGAATAATTGTTACGATATTGTAACAATATGCTTCACGGCCTGTTATCTTGGATTCAGTATCCGAGACATGGAAACAAACAGGTGTCCATCTCGTGCCGAAAAATCGGCAAAACCCCAACTTGTAACAGTTTACGAGTTCATACCCAGAAACTTCCCGACCAAGATGTCCTTGGTAAAAGTTATCTGCATCGGTGTGGGAATAACGATTGCCCAGTATGCATTTCTGGTGCTGCTGATCGCCAAGCCCTGGCACTGAACGGAACAATCCAAGTCCCAATCTCTGGTTGTGTCTTCAGGTTGGCTAAATTGAATTGCCGAGTTGGCATCAGATGTTCTCTTGTCGCAGGATGGTGCGCATGATTATCCAAATTTATGAGATTCAGGAACCGAAGGAGGCGGCCCTCATGGTCGAGTGTGGAGTCGATCACATCGGGGGTGTCATCCTATCCCCCGAAGAGTGGAGGATCCCCGCCCTGAAAGATTCGGTGAGGGTGATCCGCGATGCCGGCCGCAAGAGCAGTATTATCCCTCTCTTTGCTGATCGGGATGCGGTTCACCGGGTAATCGATTGGTATCAACCCGATATTGTTCATTTCTGTGAGATCATGAACATGGGTCGGGATGTGGATGAGGCGGATATGGAGGCTGATCTTCTTTTGCAGTCAGGAATCAGGGAGCGTTTTCCTCAGATTGAGATCATGCGGACCATTCCGATTGCCGAGCCCGGATTCGGAGCGGAGGTCCCGACCCTGGAACTGGCCCGACGCCTTGAGGCAGTAAGCGATTGGTTCCTGACCGACACAATGCTTGTCGGTGCCAAACAACCTGTCGATGGTCATGTTGGAATCACCGGCAAGGTTTGCGATTGGGAGTTGGCCCGTGATCTCGTCAATCAAAGCAGCATACCGGTGATTCTTGCAGGGGGCCTCTCCCCGGAGAATGTCGCGGAGGGCCTTCGCTTCACGAGACCTGCCGGAGCGGATACCTGCACAGCGACCAACCTGCTGGACGGAGAGGGGAAGCCGATCCGCTTCCGCAAGGATCCTAAAAAGGTCAGGCGGTTCGTGGAATCCTGCCGGGGAGTATGACCTGATTAACCGGCGGCGGGCTGTGGGGCGGGGGAGGCGCCTCCACTTTTTCCCCTCCGACGGCGATTGGGTCGAGGGCGTTGCACCTGGGGTGCCGAAGGTTCGGTTGCGCTCACCGCTTGGGATGGGGATTGATCCGACTGTTCGTCATGGTGCTCGTCATGATTTTGGATTGTCATGTCCGAATCCCGAGGATCCTCCCGGTAGGAGGGTGCCGACTCATCCCGGGAGTCGAGCTCTGCAACGGATTGTCGATCCTCCTCATGATGATCCTCTTTCCGTTCTTGAGGTCGGTTATCCTGTCGGTGGGGACGTTGATGACGATCGTCGCGTCGTCCCTGTTGCTGCTGATGGCGTTGTCCCTGCTGAGGCTGGACGCTTCGTTCCGACTGGGCCCGTTTGTGGAGAACTGAGGTAAGATCCTTCAGCGAGGAGACAAGGTGGACACCCAGGTCCCCCTCGGGCTCATGGGCCCGCTCGATGGATTCAGCGACCCCCTCAACCGCAGCCGTGAGGTGTTCGAGGGAGTTGTGAATCCCTTTCAAGCTGATCGAGATGGATTTTAGAAGTTCGTGAGTCGCGTCGGGATCGGAAGAGTTCATCGTCAAGATTGGTGATTTTTGGAATCTGTGTCCTGAGCAGAGTGGGCGCAGGAAGAGGGGTGGTTGGCGAGAGATTTATGGGGTCGATGGATCCCTTTTTGAAGTTCGGGTTCGAGTTCCTTGCGGCGTGCCTTGAGACCCTTCCTCCAGATCAAAAGGGCCTGCCAGTGAATGCCCAGGATGACTTGAAGCGTCAGGAAGGGATACTTCAGGGAAAAGTGAAGGAGGTTGCGGTCATTCAGGGGAACACGCTCACCGGTCAGCACGCTGATCAATTCACGCTCAGCGCCCCTGTAGTCATCGATGAACACCTGAAGTCTCTCTCCGGGAAGGTGAAACCGAAATTCGAATTCAAGATCGAGATCGGAGAAAGGAGAGACATAGAAATGCTTGATTACGCGGCATCGGAATGTCCCGTCCTCCTGCAAGGGCACCAAATACGGTTTCCATTCACCGAATGTGTTGCCAACCTCGGCCACTGCAATCAATGGAGAACCTTCCGTGTCGTGGCAGTAGTAAATCGAGATCGGATTGAAGAGATATCCGGCGATCCGGGGTAGTGTCAGGAGCAGAATCTTGCCTACGGGGTTCGTGATGCCGTTTTCCGCAAGATATCGGTGGATATTCTCACGGAGGGAAGGGGCTCCATGGCTGATATGATCATCCTCATGAAAGCTGTAGAGACCGGGAGCATTGACTTTGAGAAGTCGCAACGAGGAGGAAAGCTCCGGAAGTTCGTCAAGATCGATGAGGAAGTAAAAAACCCGGTAAAGGAATTCATGCTTCTTGGGTGCCAACCTTCGGTGGAAGACCATGCACTCGTAGAGGCATGAGTGAAGGGGGGGTGGCATGGGGGGTATTTTATGAATCTGATAGCCCGACCGCTCTTTTGCATCCGTAAAAGCGGAGTTCCATCCTCATTCTTTTTATCCCCTTGAACCCTTTGAATTCTTTAAAAATCGGACTACTGCCTTGGAGGCTTCGAATCCTGCCATGCAGGCATCCTCATGGAATCCATACCGGAAGTAACTTCCGCAGAAAAAAAGCCGGCCCGCGTGATTCAGTTTGGGAAGCTCCCTCTGTGCGCGGATTGCAGGCAGATCGAAGATGGGATGATCGTAGACCGTCCTATAGAGGATGTGCGAGGGATCGATCCTGTCGTCGCTGTTTAGGGAGACAAAGTAGTCCCTCGACACGGAAACTCCTTGCAGGGCATTCATCCAGTAGTGGGTGGCTGCACGACGATGATCGTGACCTTCCTCGACCCGGAAATTCCAGGAAGCCCAGGCAAGGCGACGTCGCGGCATTACGGAGGTGTCGGTATGAAGGGAGGCCTCGTTGCACTGATAGTGAAAAACCGATAGCAATCGTTGCTGGTCTTCCGTGGGTTGCTTGAGGAGTTTGAGACTCTGATCGGCATGAGAGGCCAGGATCACCGCATCGAATCGCTCGCACACCCCGGATGCGGTTGTCACCCAGGCTCCCTCCCCATTCTCTTCCACGGACGTGACAGGATCTCCAAGGCGTGGCTGGCCCAAAGTCTCCAGCATCTTCTGCACATAGGTGCGGGCACCCCCATCGACAGTATACCAGGGATGATGGGTACTGACTCCCAGGAACCCGTGGTTGTGGAAGAAGTGGAGCAGGGTGGAGGCGGGAAAATCCAGAATGCGTCCGGGTTCCGTCGACCAGACAGCGGAGCTCATCGGGACAAGATAAAGATCCAGAAAATCCGCCCCGAAATGGTGCCTCTTGCAGAAGGTGGCCAGATCCTCCTGGTCAAAATTGGCGTTCTCTTGGGTGGTATCGCCCTCGGATTCCTGACGAAGCCACTTTCTTCCCACACGGAAGAACCGCATGATTTCCGCGATCAGCTTCAGGAAGCGGAGATTTCCCAAATTGCGGCGTTGTGCGAAGAGCTTGTTAAGCCCCATACCGTTATATTCCAAGCCCCTGGCCGGATGCTGCACGCTGAAGGACATCTCGCTCGGTTTGATGGAGATCCCAAGCTCATCGAAAAGACGACAGAGATTCGGATAAGTGATTTTATTGAAAACAATGAACCCCGTATCGATGGGAACTTCCCGATCCCCCTCAAGCACGGTCACTGTGTTCGTATGCCCGCCGGGGCGCAGTGCGGACTCAAAAAGGGTGATGTTGCAACGATCGCGCAGCCCCCATGCCGAGGAGAGACCCGCGATCCCGGTGCCGACCACGGCCACCCGGGGAGGAGTGCTAGGTTCCATTTCTGATGGTGTTCTCCTCACGGAACGCGCTCTCGGGGATGCGTTTTAGATTGCTGATGATGCCCAGAGCGGAAAAACCCTTCAGGACGTAATAGGTTGGGTCGATCTCCCACCAGTAAAACCCCTGCCGTGCCGAGGACTGGTAACGGTGATGGTTGTTATGCCATCCCTCTCCAAGAGTGATGATCGCCAGCAGTAAACTATTTTTACTGTCGTCACCGGTATCGTAGCGGGGTTTCCCGAAAACATGGGCCATGGAGTTGATGCAGCAGGTGCCGTGAAAAAGTAAAACCGTGCTGACGAATCCCCCCCAGATCAGCATTTGAAGCCCGGATGTGTGGAGGGAGGGCTCCAAAGCCTCAAGCAGGGCCCCCATCCCGTAGGTTAGGATGGCTAGAGCGAGGGGGCCGATCAGGTCGAACCGGTTCAGAAAAACAAGTTCGGGGAACTTGGCAAGGTCGGGAATCAGGGAGTAATCGGTGGGGAAATTCCTGCTGCTTGTCATCCATCCGATGTGAGCCCATAGGAATCCCTTTTGCCTCGGCGAGTGGACATCGATCTCCTCGTCCGAATGGGCATGGTGATGGCGGTGCACGGCCGCCCACCAGAGGGCACCGCGCTGGACCGAGAGAAGGCCAAACAGGGCAAAAAGGAACTGGACGGTTCTGCCGGCCTTGAAGGCTTTGTGACAGAAATACCGATGGTAAATCCCCGTGACAAAAAACATCCTGACCACGTAAAGGAGGGCGCAGACGAGCAGCGCCACCGGACTCCAACCCACCCAAAAGACCCCCAGGCATCCCAGGTGCAGGATGATGAATGGGAGCGCGCGGCTCCATTCCATCTTTTCGGGCAGGGCCCTGGTGGCCTCAACACCGCGAGGGAAGTAATCGGAATCGATGAAACGGACCATTCCTAAGAGGTTTTTCATGTGACACTGTTGGAGAGAATGGAGGAACGTATCGCTCTCTTACCCTTTCGTCCTGATCAGGGTTTATTCGTTTGAGATGCCAAACTCTCCAAGCAGGCGGTGCAGATCGTCCGAGCCGTAATATTCGATGGAGATGTGACCTTTTTTCGGCGCATGGGTCAGGGAGACCCGGGTGGAAAAGCGATGCTGGAGTTTGTTTTCGATGTTCTTGAGGGCCGGGGGAAGCTCCTGCAACCTGCGCCCGCGTCTGCTTTTTCCATCCCGCGGTTTGGTACCGGCAAGATGGTCCGCAACAAATTGTTCGGCTTCCCTGACGGAGGCTCCGGTGCGGATGAGCTTCTCAGCCAGAATCCGTTGCTCCGCTGGATCCTTGATTCCAAGAAGAACCTTTGCGTGACCTTTGGTGAGGCGGGACTGGATCAGGTGGGTTCTCACCTCGGGATCCAATTCCATCAACCGCATGGCGTTGGCAACATCGGATCGGCTTTTCCCAACGCGCTTGGCGATCTCATCCTGGGTGAGGCGGAACTCCTTGGAAAGACGCTGGTAGGCTGCAGCCTCTTCAATGGGATTGAGTCCCTCCCGCTGAAGATTCTCGATCAGGGCCAATTCCAGAACCTCCTGATCGGAGGCCTTGCGCACGATGACCGGAGCCTCGGAGAGGCCGACCTCAAGAGAGGCCCTCATCCTGCGCTCACCTGCAATGAGTTCGTATTTACCTCCCGCCATCCTGACAATCAGCGGTTGGATGATCCCCCGTTCCCTGATGGAATCGATAAGTTCGACAAGATGCTCAGCTGGAAATTCCGTTCTAGGTTGGAGGGGGCTGGGCACAATCTGGTCGATCCTGACCATTTGGATGCGCTCACCATTCTCTTCGGAGGGGAGCGGAGCTGCTACGCGGGTGTTGATAAGGGCTCCAAGCCCCTTGCCCAGACCTTTACCAAGGCCCTTCCCGAGGTTTTTTGCCCCGGTTGCTTCTCCTCCACCCTCTTTTCCAAACTCAGACTTAGCCATGAGGCTAGCGTAGAGCAGTCTTCAAGAGATGGGGAAGGAAAAGGTTGTTTTGATAACCCCATATCTGTCAGAGGCAGATCTCCATGCTAGGCTAACGGGATCTCTTGCATCATTTTTATCTCCGATGACGTTCCCCATGTTTGAGCATCTTGATCTGATTCTCCCGGAGAAGGCTTTCAACGGAGCGATGCAGATGGCCCTGGACGAGGTCTTGTTGCCGCTGGTCAAGATGCCGACCTTGAGGATTTATCATTGGGAGGCTCCCTGTGTAACCTTCGGATATTTTCAAAAACATTCGGAGGTGCGCTCGCTCCATCCCGCAATGGAGGTTGTCAGGCGCTGGACGGGAGGGGGCATGGTGGTGCATGGGGAGGATCTGACCTTTTCCCTGATGGTTCCCGAGTTGCATCCCGCAGCCTCCATGAGACCCTCACTCTTTTATAAATTATTGCATGCCTCCCTTGGTGAGTGGCTGAAGAAACGGCTTCCGAAAGGGATTCGGATGGCCTGTCCCGAGGATGTCACCAATGGACCTGCATGTTTCGCTGCACCGGCTCTGGATGATCTTCTTGTGGAAGGTCGAAAAATCCTGGGTGGTGCTCAAAGGCGCAGTCATGGGGCGTTACTCTATCAGGGGAGCTTGCAGTGCAGGGATCTCGGGACGTTTGATCCCTCGAACATGGGGGCTGCCCTCAGTGCTTCGGAGACTTTGCGTCTTTTGGATGAATACCGATGGAATAACAACGACGACAACGGTTATGACAACGATCTTCTCAAAAGTGCTGAGAGGATCGCTGAGGCCCGCTATTCCTGCCGTGAGTGGAATGAGCGCAGATAACCATGTCTCTGGGGATCACCAAGTCCCGAGAGAGGCTTTGTGACCAGAACGTTACAGGAAAGAGGTTGTTTTTCTTCGGTTGTTCAAGCTGAATCAAAGATTCATTCCATCACACACCCATGAAACATATCCTCGCAGCAGTTGCTGTCGTCATCACAGGTCTCGCCAATCAGGCTATGGCTGTCACAGCCTTGAATGGATCCGGTGCCACATTTCCCGCACCTCTCTACCTAAGATGGGCTTCTGATTTCGGCAAAACAAACAGCTCGATCGCCGTGAATTATCAGGGTGTGGGCAGCGGTGCGGGCGTTAAACAATTCGGAGATGGAATCACGGATTTCGGTGCAAGCGATGTGGCCATGACAGACGCTGAGATTGCCAAAGTGGGAGGGAATGTCCTGATGCTCCCCGCAACAGCCGGGACCATTGTCCTAGCCTATAACATCAAGGGTGTTGAAGGTGGGCTGAAGCTCTCACGGGCGGCTTACACGGGCATTTTGCTCGGGACACTCAAAAAATGGAATGATCCCTTGATTGTGAAGGATAATCCGGGCATTGCCCTCCCAAGCCTACCCGTCACCGTGGTGACGCGTTCGGATGGTAGCGGCACCACCGCCGTATTCACGGCGCACCTTGATGCGGTCAGTCCAGAATTTGCCTCCAAGGTGGGAAGTGGAAAGTCGGTGACTTGGCCGGTGGGACTTGCAGGAAAGGGTAATGACGGTGTCACGGCGCTGATCAAACAGACACCCGGAGCAATCGGATATGTCGAGTTCGGTTATGCTGACAACAATAAGCTCACGATGGCCTCATTACAGAACAAAGCCGGCAACTTCATCGTTCCGACGATTGAGAGCGGGGCGGCCACCCTTGCCTCGGTGGTGCTTCCCGAAAATCTGAGGGCCTTCATCACCGACCCGGAAGGTGCCAATGATTATCCCATCGCCACCTTCACCTGGTTGCTTGTGAAGAAAAGCTATAGCGACCAGAGAAAGGCCTCGGCAGTAAAGGAGTTTGTGAACTACGGATTGACGATCGGGCAACAAGCCGCCCCGGGGTTGGGATACATCACGTTGCCTGCCACTGTGGTGGCGAAAGTTCAAGCCGCCCTTGAGACCGTCAAATAACCGGCATCACGGTTGAATTAAGGACAAACCAAGGCCACTGAGAAATCTCCGATTGTGGGCAGTTCACTCTCCAACTCCGGGATGGCTGGCCCTGTGACTTGCGAATACAGGCGCCGTCCCGACCTTTTCAGGGCGACCTGCTTTCTTGCCTCGGTCCTGACTATTCTCCTCTTGGTATTCATCTTCGGGGAAATCCTGACCAAGGCCTGGCCTGCCATCCATCGCTTCGGATTTGGCTTCATTACCGGTGTTCAGTGGAGTCCCAACCGGGAGGTGTTCGGGGTGCTTCCAGTCCTCATTGGAACCGCCGCAAGCAGTTTGCTGGCATTGCTGATCGCACTTCCCCTTGGAATGGCCATCGCACTTTTTCTCAGTGAGGATTTCCTTCCCGAATCGGTGCGTCAGATCATTCGCTTTGTGGTGGAATTGTTGGCGGCTATTCCGAGCGTCGTTTACGGGCTTTGGGGCATCTTTGTGGTGATTCCGATTGTCCAGCAGTTTGGGACGGTTCTCTCCGAACACTTCGGATTTCTCCCGATCTTCGCGGGTCCCGCCTACGGGAATAGTCTCCTCACTGCGAGTCTGGTGCTGGCCCTAATGGTTCTTCCCACCATCACGGCAATTTCACGCTCTTCACTCGTGGCGGTCCCCTATTCGCTTCGCGAGGGTTCCTATGCGCTTGGAGCCACGCGTTGGGAGACCATTTTGGGAGTGATTCTTCCGACAGCATCCCCGGGTATCGTGGCCTCGGCGATCTTGGCATTCGGCAGGGCAATGGGTGAGACCATGGCGGTTGCCATGCTGATCGGAAACAGTCAGCGTCTTTCCTGGTCGCTTCTCTCTCCCTCCAATACCCTCTCTGCATTGCTCGCCAACCAATTTGCCGAGGCTGACGGAATCCAGGTCAGCGCCCTCATGTATGCGGCGGTGATCCTTGTTTTGATGACCCTTGTCGTCAATCTTGCCGGTGAAATGGTTCTTCGGCAGACACAAAGAGCCACGGCGGGCTTGCGTTAATTGGCCCGGACACAATGAAATCCTATCAACAGAATTTCTTTTCGGGTTCCGTGAGGAAAACCTCTTTTCTTAGATTGTTCCGCAATCGTTTCCTGAGCGGTCTCTGCATCGCCCTCTCGTTGTTGACCTTGGTTCCTCTGTTCTCGATCGTCATTCTCGTGATTCGCAACGGCCTGCCCCTGCTGAATCTGAACCTATTTACTCAGTTGCCTCCTGCTCCGGGACTTGATGGTGGAGGTTTTGGAAATGCCATCCTGGGAACACTTGTCATGGTTGGTATTTCCCTGCTGCTCTCCGTTCCCCTTGGAGTCCTCTCGGCCATTTACATTAACGAATACGCCCCCGTTTCGGCGATGGCTTCCGCTGTAAGGTTCGTGGCCAAGTTGCTGACCGGCATTCCCTCCATCATCTGCGGTGTCTTTGCCTTTGCAGCCGTGGTCATGACATCCCATCACTTTTCAGCCATAGCCGGGGGAGTCGCGCTTGCGATCCTGATCCTTCCGATCATCCTGCTGACCACGGAGCAGGCTCTTCTGGGGGTTTCCGCGGCGCATCGGGAGGCTTCCTTCGGGGTTGGAGCCACCCCCTTCCAGACTATCTGGCGCATCGTTCTTCCCGATGCAATGCCAGCGATCATGACAGGAATCATGCTTGCGGTATCCCGTGCCGCCGGTGAGACCGCCCCCGTGCTGTTCACTGCGCTCTTCAGCCAGAATTGGATCAGATCCGTGCTGGAGCCCACGGCCTCTCTCTCGGTGCTGATCTACAACTTCGCGTCACTCCCCTATGCCTATCACATCAAACTGGCCTGGTCGGCCTCCCTTGTCCTCGTCACCCTTGTGACTCTGACCAACATTCTGGCCCAAGTGATTTTTAGTCCCAAACACCGATAACCCTTCGATCAAAGACGCCATGTCCACCGAAAAAAACCCGACCCTTGTGCTAACCGATGATTTTGCCCCTGGTGAGGTGAATTTCATCAAGGTCGATAATTTCAAATTCTTTTACGGCAAGAAAGAGGCCCTTCATGGGATCAACCTGGAGATTCCGTCCCGGAGGGTGACTTCCTTTATCGGCCCTTCCGGATGTGGGAAATCGACCCTTCTCAGGAATTTCAACAGGATGAACGAACTCATACCGGGTGTCCGTCATGAGGGGGACATCACCATTCACGGAACAAGTATTTTTGATCCTTCGGTCGAAATCATCGCCCTTCGACGTCGGATTGGTATGGTTTTTCAAAAATCGAACCCATTCCCGATGTCGATTTACGAAAACATCGTCTATCCCTTGCGGATAGCCGGTCAGAACAACCGCTTCATCCTTGATGAGACCGTCGAACGCTGCCTTCGTTCCTCGGCACTCTGGGACGAGGTGAAGGATCGTCTTCACGAGAGCGCTCTCGGACTTTCGGGCGGCCAAATGCAGCGGTTGTGCATTGCCCGGGCGATCGCCAGCAAACCCGAGATTCTTCTCATGGATGAACCCTGTTCGGCTCTTGATCCCATTGCAACGGCGAAGGTCGAGGAACTGATTATTGAGTTGAAGAAGGATTTCACAATCATCATCGTGACGCATAACATGCAGCAGGCCAGTCGTGTCTCCGAACTCACGGCCTTCTTCTATCTGGGGAATCTGGTGGAGTTCGACGAGACGCGCAAAATATTTACAAATCCCTCCAAACAGCAAACAGAAGAATATATCACTGGCCGATTCGGTTGAGACAATCATGCATTCCCACCCTTCTCGCCCCCACACCCTTTCGGACTTCACGACGGCCCTGGATCAACTCCGGGGCAGTGTCCTGACGATGGCCAGTCTGACGAAGCATAACTTGCAGAACGCCATACAAGGTCTTTACGAACGCGATGACGATTCCTGCAACCATTCCATCGCCGACGACGAGGAAATCGACCTTCTCGAGATCCAGATCGACCGGGAAGGGATCGAGGTCATGAGCCGTTTTCAGCCTGTGGCAAAAGATCTTCGCGAAGTGATCTCTTCGATCAAGATCGGAGCCAACATCGAGAGGATTGCCGATCAGGCCGTCAACATCGCCCGCCGTGCCCGCAAACTCAACGAGCACCCTGAGTTGCCCGAACTCCATCATCTGGATTCCGTGATCAAGCTCGCCCTCTCCATGTTTGAGGATGCCACACGGTCCTTTGCCGAGCGTAACGCTTCCCTTGCCGTGGAACTCAAATCCCGTGACAAGAGCCTCGACAACCTGAACAAGGATCTGACCAACGAATTGGTCAACAGGATGCAGGATGATTCACCAAACCTTCCCTCCTACCTGAACATGATCTTTATCAGTCGATGCCTAGAACGCATTGGAGACCATGCCTCCAACATTGCCGAGGATGTGGTTTTTGCGGTCAGGGCTGAGGATATCCGACATCTCGGGAAATAATCCAAGATCCTTCCGATTCTAGGGGAAACGGTTGATTTTCTCCTTGAACGAGGGGGGGTGCGACTTAGCCTTTTACGGTTCCCTTCCAATGCGATTCTTTTTTCTGATATTTCCCCTCTTTCTTGCCCTTGGAGTTCCTCTCAGGGCCCAATTTGGAAATTTCAGTGATAAGCCCGTTGAGATCACTGCGGATGGTGATACCCGATTTGAGAATGGAACAGCCGTTGCGGACAAAAATGTCCAGATCCACTACAGTGGCATTTCCATCTACGCCGACCATGCCGAATACAACCCCGACACGCGCGATGTCCTGCTGGTGGGGAATGTCAGGATCTATAGCGGTGAGGATCTCTTCAATGGGCAGAGGGTTTTTTATAATTTGGAGACCAAGCAGACACGGGCCCTGGAATTTGATGGGAGCCACGATCCTCTCAAGTTCAGTTCGCTGTCGGCCAGGGGATTTGGTACGAAGGAATTCCGCCTGAGTGAATCGGACCTCACGACGTCCGACTCCTCCATGCCCGATTGGCATGTTCATGCCAAGACCATCCGGATTTATCCCAATGACAGGGTCGTCCTCCTCAATTCGACTCTCTATGTCGGCAAGATCCCCGTGATGTGGGTGCCCTATGCCTTTTCCAGTCTGAGCCACAACGGACTTCAATTTTCTCCCGGTTATGACTCCCAGTGGGGAGGTTTCCTGTTAAGCGCCTACACCGTCGCACTCGGAACGGGAGACAATTTTCTGGCTACGTTCAGGTCGGACTACAGAACCCTCCATGGGTATGCCATTGGATTCGACGCCAATCTGAAGTTCGGCAAGAACGATCGTAATATGGGCAAGTTCATCTCCTATTACGCCAATGATACAAATCCGAATGAGTTCAAGGATGCCCTGCCATCCTCTTCAAACCCAAGTCGATACCGTGTCGGGTATCAGGGAAATGTTTTCCTCACCGATGACATCTACGTCACTCTCGACATGACCAAGTTAAGTGACGCCAATTTCATGCAGGACTATTATCCCGCGGAAAACCGGATCAATCCCCAGCCTGATAACAATGTTGCGCTCACTAAGTTGGATGACATCTACAGCCTCTCGCTCGTGACGAGGTGGCAGATGAACCAATTCCAGGAGACCACGGAGCGGTTGCCCGAACTGGCCTTTGATTTCAAACAGGAGCCCTTGTTTGGCCTGCCTGTCTATTACGACGGAACGACATCTTTGGGACAGCTGAACAGGAAGTTCTCAACGAATGCCCCGATCGGATTCACCAATACAACGATCAACACCGCATTCAGTTCTTCAAAAATAGATTACGGTGCCGCCAGGTTCAACACGTTTCACCAGATCAGTGCACCAATGAATCTCTTCGGATGGCTTTCAACGATCCCAACCGTTGGCATTCGCGGTGTCTTTTACAGTGAAGGTGGCTATTTTACGAATTCTCAGGGGAGGCAGTCGGCTCCCTACTTGACTGGGTCCACAAATACCATAAATGCGGTCCACACCACCGGTAATGTCGTTCGTCCCATTTTTAATGCTGGATTGGAGAACTCTTTCAAGGTTTCACGCGATTTTGAAGGAGTTCAATCGAGTTTCCTTGGATTGGATGGACTGAGGCATGTTTTTCAGCCTTACAGCGATCTCTCCTATGTCTATGCGGGTGGCCCGAGTGCGAATCAGGTCCTCCAGTTTGATCGTCTGTTGCCAAATAATCCTGCTGCAAAAACCAAGTCCGGATACCAACCGAGTTCCACTCAGTTGGAGCCGCTCGACTTCCCTCAATTCGCCGCCATTGATTCCATCGATTCCTGGGCCATCTGGAGACTTGGTTTTCGGAACCGTCTGCAGACCCGTCGTAACGGGGAGACCTTTGACTGGATCTTTCTCGATACCTTTGCCGATGTGAATGGCAACAATCCTTACATCAATGGGCCCATCTCCAACCTCAATGACCGCCTAACCTTTGTTCCCATCAGTTGGCTGAGCTTTGGCATTGGATCCCAGGTCCCTCTTTGTTCCGAAGGATTCACAGAGCTCAACTCCGACATCAAGGTCATGCCGACTCGTAATCTGGAGTTTAGTTTTGGAACCCGCTATCTGAATAACTACACGGGGGTTGCCAGCACAAACAGTGTTGGTGCGATCTCCACGGCGACCGGAAACCAGTATCCCTTCAATGTGTTCTGGCGGGCTAACGACCACTGGTCCGTGAGTGCCCAGGAACTTTATAATGTGCAACCCGGCCAACCGAATTCCCTGATCTATCAACGGTATATGATCAATCGTGACCTCTCCAGTTGGATCCTTTCGTTCGGCGCTGAGGTGCGTAACAATCAGGCTTCTGGAACCACCTCCCAGCAGACCCAATACGGTGCCCTGCTCAGCATGACGCTGAAGGATCTTCCTCAAGTGACTCTCCCCTTTGCCTTCAGTCCCGCCTCCCAAGCCGGATCCAGTCCATTGGCTCCCTAAGGTCTTTAGGAATCTTCTATTCCGATCGTTTCGATTGATCGAGCACCAGAAAGGAATCCCCCGCATCGTCGGGAGTTGAAAAGCGGTCGAAAGAGGAAGTTTTCGTTTTGCAGGAGTTCCATCGGTTCACAAATTCACGTTGCGTGACGAGAGGCTCATTCTTCCAACCCAAGCGCCCCCCCCAGTCCATCAGATCGCTGAAATTCACATCGGCAGTCAGATCCTGTTTTCCAAATCGTGCATACACCTGATTCCCATGAAATCGTTCGTGACGGAAGTAGGCCCGCATGGAACCACCTGGCCTCCGGTTGTAGAGGAGATCTGCCGTATTTCCATAATCGATGGTGAGCATGGAACCCTGCTTCCATAAGGAGTTCAGATCCTTCATCCAGTCTTGGAAGGAATCGATGCGCTCCACCCGCTGACCCACGGGAAGGTGATCAAATTGAGTAAACCAAGGATCCTCCTGGAGGGAGCCAACGAGGGTTTCCTCGAGGGATCCCTCCGCAGAGATCCGAACCCCGAGCTCACTCCATCCCGTAATGCCTTTTTCAAAAATCCGGCAGGGGAAGGCATCCACCAACTCGTTGCTGAAAATAAGGGCCCTGCCATCATTCCGCTCGAAGGCTTCGTCTAAGGAGGTAACCCAGCGCACTCCCCTCCACTGGAGTCTTGATTTCTGTTGTTCCCTTAGGAGGGGAGAAGTCTCAAGAATCATGTAGTCGGTTATCCAGGGAGCTTTCCAGCCAAGATGGTGAAGGACAGTTCGTGCCAGTTGCCCATTTCCGGCTCCCACTTCCAGGATCGGGATTTGTCTCCAACTGAGATCACTCGCACGATCTCTTATCCAAGCTGCGATTGCTCCTCCGAGAGAGCTGTCCAGTGAGGCGCTTGTGGAAAAATCACCTCCTGCTCCGACACCTTGGATATTCGCCGTGTAGTAGCCAAATTTCGGATGGTAGAGGGCCTGACGCATGAACTGCTCGAAGGGAATAACCCCCTCGTGATCCTCCTGCAACTTGTGGAGGAGTGTCAGGAGGTCTGGGACGCCCACTGGATTTTGAGGAGACTCCTGCAATCGAGAGCCCTTCTGGTGGGATCCTCCGCCTGCAAGAGATCGGAGACGATCACGACCCGACGGGCCCCTTCATTCAGAACCTTTTGAAGGTTGGACCGTTTGATTCCCCCGATGCAGAAGATTGGAATGGAAAGCCGGCGATGGATTTCCCGGATCTGCTCTGTTCCAATGGGTGAGTAATCCGGTTTTGTCGGCGTTGCAAAGAGGGGACCGAAGCCGATGTAGTCGGGTGATTCCGCCGCAGCCGCGATAGCCTGTTCCACGGAATGGGTTGATTTTCCGATGATGGCTCCCGGTCCGGCAAGTCGGCGTGCCTCCGACACGGGAAGATCATCCTGTCCGACATGGGCGCCGTCTGCGCCGGCCTCACGAACAAGTTCCGGATGATCGTTCAGGATAAAGGGTATACCCGCTGCACGGCAGAGAGGTGCGATTTCCAGCGCGATCGCAAGAACCTCCCGGGGCATGTATCCTTTGGCACGAAGTTGAATGATATCAGCGCCACCCTGAAGGAGTTGGCTTGTGATGGTGGGAAGGAGTTCCCGGGAGACATAGCCCATATCGACGATTCCATAGAGGAAGCATTCGGAGAGCGGTTTCATGAAATGAAAAGATACTTTTTGAGGAAGTTTTTGGAATGCCCCCTCCCTGATCCTCAGGACGACTCTCCTAGTCCTTCATCACAGGGACTCCATCCTTCAGGAAATGCTCCAGAAAGCCGGTGTGATACTTGCCTTTCCGGAAATCCGCATTCTGCATGATGACCTGGTGAAGCGGTATGGTCGTCTTGATTCCGACCACCTGATACTCGCCAAGAGCCCGCGACATCCGGGCGATCGCAGCTTCGCGTGTTGAGGCCGTGGCGATCATTTTGGAGATCATCGAGTCGTAGTTCGGCGGGATCGGGTATCCGGCGTAGGCATGGGAGTCGATGCGCAAGCCACGGCCTCCCGGGGCATAATAGGCCTCGATCTTGCCGGGGCATGGCATGAAATTCTTCTCCGGATCCTCCGCATTGATCCGGCATTCGATGGAATGAAAGCGGGGTTTTGCATTCAGAACATGATCGGAGAGATGTTCTCCGGCGGCGACTTGGATCTGCTGTTTGACGAGATCGACTCCATAGACCTCCTCCGTCACGGGATGCTCCACCTGGATGCGGGTGTTCATCTCCATGAAGTAGAAGTTCAGGTCGTCGTCAACGAGGTATTCGATGGTTCCTGCGTTGTAATAGCCGACAGTCTCGCAGAGTCGGATCGAGGCCTCGCCCATACGCTTGCGAAGATCCTCCGTCATGAGCGGGGAGGGGCACTCCTCGAGGATCTTCTGATTGCGACGTTGCAGGGAGCAGTCACGCTCTCCGAGGTGAACGATTTTTCCGTGCTTGTCGCCGAAGACCTGAAACTCGATATGGTGCGGGTTCACGATCAACTTCTCAATGTAGACATCGGGGTTTCCGAAAGCCTTGTCAGCCTCCATCCGGGCGCTGTGGAAACCCTGGACAAGACTATCCTCGTTGTGCGCCATGCGCATGCCCCGACCACCACCGCCGGCGACCGCCTTGATCATCACGGGATAGCCTATCTTGCGGGCGACCTTGATGGCCTGCTTTTCGTCCGGGACGATGCCGTCACTTCCAGGTGAGATCGGAACACCTGCATTCTTGGCGCATTCACGGGCACTGTTCTTGTCACCCATGAGCCGGATCGACTCGGGAGAGGGACCGATGAAGGCGATGTTTGCCGAGGCGCAGATCTCAGCGAAATGAGAGTTTTCTGCAAGGAATCCATACCCCGGATGAATGGCATCCACATCGGCTATTTCAGCCGCACTGATGATCCGGTCGATCCGCAGGTAGCTCTCGCTGCCGGCCGCGGGTCCGATGCAGATTGCCTCGTCGGCAAGCTGAACGTGCAGGGAGTGGATGTCGGGTTCCGAGTAAACGGCGACCGTACTGACTCCCAGTTCCTTGCAGGCTCGGATGATCCGAAGGGCAATCTCCCCCCGGTTGGCTATCAGGACTTTCTTGAACATTGTTTCGGTGATCCGTTATTCCGAATATCTCAGCTGACCCGGAAGAGGACCTGACCGAACTGGACGGGTTGGCCGCTTTCGGCAACAACCTCGACGATCTTTCCCGAAATCTCCGCTTTGATTTCGTTCATCACTTTCATGGCCTCGACAATGCAGACGACGGTCTCGGCATTGACGCTCGTGCCAACTTCGACAAAGGCAGGAGATTCCGGAGAGGGTGCGGCGTAGAACGTGCCGACCATGGGGGAGGTGATTTCCTTGAAGTTTCCTTTGTTTTGTTCTGTGGAAGGTTCTTTCTCGATGGATGCAACGGAGGTTTGCGGAGCGGGCGGGGTGGGGGCAGCGGGAGAAGAGTGTCCCTGGATGACCGTGGCTCCACCGGAAGCTCCGGCCGGAGTTTTCAAAATAATACGGAAATCACCCTGCTCGAACTCCAGGACCGCAAGATCGTTTTTCTTGAGGAGTTCGATGAGAGTCCGGATCTCCTGAAAATCAGCGTTTTTCTCACGGATTGGCCCCTTGGCTTTCACCGGGGAAATTTTCTTTTTGACGGAAGGCTTGGACGGTGCGGTCGCGGCTTTTTTGGAGATCTTGGTGTTACGTGCCATGCTGTTTTTAATGGAAAGATGGATTCTGAATGGGATGGGTCTCCAAGGTCAAGTAACCGATCCCTCTTTACAGCAGGAAATGTTCCGGTTCTATTAAAGGACTATGTGGCTCCTCATGCCTATCCTCGTAACATTCCTGGTCATCATCTGCCTTCTGATGATCCTCACCATCCTCATGCAACGCCCCAAGAGTGAAGGACTGGGTGCGGCCTTCGGAGGTGGCCTCACGGACAATCTCTTCGGAGCGCAGACTACCACGGTGTTGACGAAATTCACCGTATGGCTCGGAGCCCTCTTCTTTTTGCTGACCCTGCTGATCTCCGTGTTGCAGGTGAAATCTTTCTCGGGCCCCACATCCATCCAGAAACAGCTTCTGAAGGCACCCGCACCGGTCTCTTCACCTGCAAAGTAAGAGGGAGAGGGTGTGAAAACGGCCGCGCAGATCCGCGCCGCCTCTTCTTGGTGCCGAAAGGCCCCTTCCCCAGTGGTGTTTGTCCCCACCATGGGGGCCTTGCATGAGGGACATGCCTCGCTGATACGAAAGGCACGCCGGGTCGCCGACTCGACTGCTTCTAGGGCCTCCACGGCTTCTACGGCTTCTACGGCTTCCAAAGGGAGTGTCGTTGTCTCGATCTTCGTGAATCCGAGGCAATTTGGTCCCAAGGAGGATCTTAGTCGTTATCCCAGACCGTTTGCAGCCGATCGGGCCCTCTGCAGGAATGAGAGGGTGGATCTGCTCTTTCATCCCTCCGTTGAGTCGATGTATGCCGGCGATCATTCCGTATCTGTGCATGAGACCACCCTCTCCAAGGGCTTTTGCGGAGCCTCGAGGGTCGGACACTTCGATGGTGTCTGTACCGTCGTGGCCATGCTCTTCCAGATCATCGCTCCCGATATCGCCATCTTTGGCGAGAAGGACTGGCAGCAACTGGCGGTGATCCGGCGTATGGTGCGAGATCTCAGGATGCCGGTCAAGATCATGGCTCATCCAACAATTCGGGAGAACGATGGTCTCGCTCTTAGTTCCAGAAATCGTTTTCTGACAAGCGAAGATCGATCCGTTGCCCCCCGTATCTACGAATCCTTGAAGGCAAGATCCAAGGAGGCCTCGGAGGGGGAGGTTTCCGTGGCCAGACTTCGTCGGGATTTGATCCGGGATCTCTCTGCCATCCCGGGAGCCAAGGTTGAATATGCGGAAATTGTGAATGAATCCACACTCTCCCCAATGAAAAAAATCGGCGAGGGGGGCACGGCACGCGCCCTTGTGGCTCTTCGTCTTGGTGCGGTCCGCCTCATCGACAACATGGCACTGCCCTCCCCCCGATGAAGACCTTTGATTATGTCGTCGTGGGAAGCGGCCTTGCAGGCCTCACTTTTGCGTTGAAAGCTGCGGAATGGGGCAGCGTTGCCATCGTCACGAAGAAATCCCGGGCCGATTCCAACACCGCCTGGGCACAGGGGGGAATCGCCTGTGTCACCAGCAGTGAGGACTCTGTTTCCCTTCATGTGAGCGACACCCTGACGGCCGGCGATGGTCTCTGTGATCCTGAGGTCGTCCGCAGGATTGTGAGCGAGGGGCCCGAGCGCATTGCCGAGCTTGTATCCCTGGGAATGCATTTTGACGAAAGGACCAGTCCCGACGGTGTCAGGGAGCCTGATTTGGGACGCGAGGGGGGGCATTCGAAGCGCCGGATCCTGCACGCCAAGGATGCCACCGGATTCGAGATCGAGAGGACGCTGCTCGAAGCCGTTTCCGCCCATCCCAATATCTCGGTCATGGAGAACCACATGGCCGTCGATCTCATCACAACGGGAAAACTCGGTTATGACATGCAGGATGGCTGCGTGGGACTCTATGTCCTCAACGAGGTAACCGGAGAGGTCGAGACGCTGAGAACCGATGTGACCGTCCTTGCCACCGGGGGGTGCGGCAGGGTCTATCTGTATACGACGAACCCCGGCATCGCCACGGGTGACGGGGTTGCGATGGCATGGCGTGCCGGTGCCACGATCTCCAACATGGAGTTCATGCAGTTTCACCCGACCTGCCTTTTTCATCCCAAGGCAAAGTCCTTCCTGATTACCGAAGCGGCAAGGGGTGAGGGGGGGATCCTTGTTGATGACCGGGGGGAACGCTTCATGAAAAAATATGACAAGCGTCTGGAGCTTGCTCCCCGTGACATTGTGGCACGGGCGATTGATGCCGAAATGAAGCGCACCGGCAAGCCCTGTGTCTACCTCGATATTTCGCATCTGGGGGAGGGGTTCATCCGGGAGCGCTTCCCGATGATCTACGAGACCTGCCTAAGGCTGGGGATCGACATCACCCGGCAACCAATCCCAGTCGTTCCGGCGGCCCATTACCAGTGCGGCGGGGTGAAGACCGACCTGCATGGTGAGACCTCGCTGAGGGGGCTTTATGCCGTCGGAGAAGCCGCCTGCACCGGCTTGCACGGGGCCAATCGCCTGGCCAGCAACTCACTTCTGGAGGCACTCGTGATGGCGCACCGCGCCGAGGTCAAGGCGAGTCGCAACCATCATCGGCAGGGAATTGAGATGGAACTGCCCGAGTGGCGTCCCGGCAAGGTTCAAGATGTCGACGAACTGGTCGTTATCTATCACAATTGGGACGAAATCAGGCGATTGATGTGGGATTACGTCGGCATCGTCCGAACCGACAAGCGCCTCCAGAGGGCGGCCCACAGACTTCGGAACCTTCAGAACGAAATCCAGGAATTCTACTGGAACTTCAAGATCACCGCAGACCTCCTTGAACTTCGCAATCTGGCAACAACCGCCTCCTTGATTGTGGATTGCGCCATGAGCAGGCGGGAGAGCAGGGGACTTCACTACACGCTCGATCATCCCGGTCACGATGACGTGAAGTTCCTCAGGGATACCATGATGAGAAGGGTCTGATAACTTTCTGCCCTGGCAGTTACCCCTTCTTCCGAATCTCGACGCAGAATAACAGCGCGATCAGACTGATCATTGCCATGCCCGCAAGATAGAGTCCGACAGATCCCAGGCCATGAGAGAGTGCTAGGGATGTTGCAAGATAGGGAGTCAGGGAGGCTCCAAGGATCCCGGCGATGTTGAAGGTGATCGAGGCTCCGGTGTAGCGAACCTCCACGGGGAAGAGTTCCGAGAGGTAGGTTCCGAGCGGCGCATACGTGACGCCCATGAGTAGAAATCCGATCACAAGAGTCGCCACCACGCCTGGAGTTCCCGATGAAAAGAGCCGTCCGAACGACAAGCCAAAAATCAGGATCGCCACGGTGGCCAGGAGGAGCATCTCCCTGCGTCCTATCCTTGAGGAGACCCATGCCGTGCAAGGGATTGAGAGGGCAAAGAAGAGCACTCCGGCGAGTTGAATAATCAGGAATGTCTCCCTGGAATAGCCAAGTTGGGTCGTTCCCCAGGAGAGTGAGAAGACGATCAGGATATAGAAGATCACAAAGGTCGCGACCGCGGCCAGAGTTCCCAGGATCACGACACGAAGATGATTCCTAAGAAGGTCGATCATCGGCAGGGCGACATGGCGGCCTTGGGAAGATGCTTCGAGAAAGGCGGGTGTTTCGGTGATGTTAAGACGAACATAGAGTCCGACGATCACCAGAACGCTGCTTGCGAGAAAGGGCACACGCCATCCCCAAGACAGGAAGCTTACGGCGTCGAGGTATCTGCTGAGCAGGAGGAAAATGGTCCCCGAAAAGAGAAAGCCGATCGGGGCGCCAAGCTGCGGAAACATTCCATACCAGTCGCGTTTGCCGGGCGGGGCATTCTCAGTGGCCAGCAGAACAGCCCCGCCCCATTCTCCTCCCAGACCGAATCCCTGTCCGAAGCGGCAGAGAGCCAGCAGGGCGGGAGCCACCAATCCAATCGATGAGTAGGTCGGCAGGAGGCCGATCAAGACTGTGGAGAGTCCCATTGTCATAAGGGCGGCAACCAACGTTGCCTTCCTGCCGATGCGATCACCAAAATGTCCGAAGAAAATCGATCCGAACGGACGTGCGAGAAAAGCCAGAGAAAAGGTTGCGAGTGATTGGAGGATCGCCGCCGCCTGATCCCCCTGAGGAAAAAAGAGTTTTGGAAAAACAAGGACCGCCGCCGTGGCGTAGATATAAAAGTCGAAGAACTCGATGGCTGTCCCGGCGAGACTTGCAAGAAGAACCCTGAATGCGGAGTTTTTGGAGGAATGCACAGTGGTTGGGAGGGGGATATTTGGCGGCTATCTTCTTTCCGCGAAGGGCATAACTCCACGAGATAAGAGATTCTCTCGGATAACAGGAGATGTTAATGAAAGGAATGAAATTTCCCCGATTGTTCTTCCTGGCTCTTGCTGGATTTTTTGCTCTAGTTCCCCGGACGCCTCTTCGGGCCGAGCCAAAAGTTGTTCCCCCTGGTGCCGTGGTTCCGGTGACGCCCGTGCCCCCCGGGGGATCCTTGAATGCCGGGAAGCTACGCATTGCTGTTTGCTATCGCCCGCCTTTTAGCTTCAAGGACGGGGAGGGAGCCTGGAGCGGTCTCAGCATCGATCTCTGGGAGCAGATCGCCGGCAGGCTTGGAATTTCTTACACCTATGTCGAGATGCCGTTGCAGGAGATCATGAAAAAGCTGCACTCGGGCGAGTGTGATCTGAGTCCCGTCATCGCTCTTTCGGGTGAGGATGCTGGCGAAGTTGATTTCACCGAACCGTATCTCTTCAGCCATGGAGCAGTTTTGACCGCCCGTAAATCCCTCCTGCAAACGCTCGGCACGTTCCATGGTATTCTTCTGAACAAGAAGGTTCTGGTAATCTTCATCGCGATGCTGCTCGGGATGATTTTCTTCAGTTTTCTCCTCATGCTTGTTGAGAGAAAGCATGAAAAAGGCCATTTCAGCGGCCCCTCTGCAAGAGGCTTTGGGTCGGCTCTCTGGTTCTCGGCCGTCACCATGACAACAGTCGGGTATGGGGATCAAACGCCACTCTCGCTGGTGGGTCGTATGGTCACCTTTCTCTGGATGCTAGCGGGAGTGCTGCTCATTGCCGTATTCACCGGAACTGTTGCTTCCTCGATAACCCGTGCCGAGATGAACGATGGCCTTGTCAGCTTTAATGATCTCCCTCGATTCAAGGTTGGTTGTTTCGCCGGTTCTCGGATGGATTATCTTCTTCAAGGGCGGGGGATTCCGGCTCAACGCTTCAACACCTTCGACGAAATCAAGCTGGCGAGTGAGAGTAAACGGATCACCGCGTTTGCCGGTGATATCGTTCCGCTAAAATACATGATGAACCGAAATCCTGATTTGGAGTGCCAACTCTACACACTCCCGGACTCGGCGATGATTTATGCATTCGCCTCGAGGTTGGGCCTGCCCCAGTTGTCAGCCATCAACCGCGAACTGATCAAGATCTCGCTCCTTCCCGATTGGCGTTCAAAGGCCGAACGATGGACCGGGCCCCTGAGTCTTTAGAATTTCTTCTGTTGGGCCATGGAGAACCAATCTCCACCCGTGCCCGGTTTGCCGCAATCTTGTCGCATGAAGCGGCTATGATCCTCTCCGCGCCCGCCACGATTGGAGCCGGGAGCCCCTTTTGATTGACGCGGGGCGAGGTCGACCTTCGTTTTTAGCGAAAGGGCGATGCGCTTGCGCTCCAGATCGACCTCCATCACGGTCGTCTGCACTTTTTGGCCTACCTTGAGGAACTCGGCGGGATTTTTCACGAAATCATCGCTGATCTGGCTGATATGCACCAAACCATCCTGATGCACGCCAATATCAACGAAGGCACCGAAGGCTGTGACATTCGTCACGATACCGGGAAGCTTCATGCCTGGTTGAAGATCGCCCACCTTCTCGACCCCGTCCGCGAAACTAAAAGCCTCGAACTGCTCGCGCGGGTCGCGGCCCGGTTTGGCCAACTCCGCAATGATATCCCTGAGGGTCGGCAGTCCTACCTCTGGCGTGACATAGCCATCGAGTTTGATGGCATTCCTTTTGACGGGATCCTTCATCAACTGTTCCACGGTGCAGCCAAGGTCTTCGGCCATACGGTCCACGACTTCGTAGCGCTCGGGATGGACGGAACTTGTATCTAGGGGATGAATGCCGCCTCGTATTCGGAGAAATCCTGCCGCCTGCTCGAAGGCTTTTGGTCCAAGACCGCTGATTTTCAGGAGTTCCGAACGGGATTTGAAGGGACCGTTGGTGTCACGATGGCTGACAAGACTGGCCGCTGTGCGGGAGTTGAGACCGGAAACATAGGCTAGGAGATGCCTTGAGGCTGTGTTGAGTTCGACTCCAACCCTGTTCACGCAGGAGATGACGACATCGTCCAGCGAACGTTTGAGGGCGGACTGATCGACATCATGCTGGTATTGGCCGACGCCGATCGACTTGGGGTCGAGTTTCACAAGTTCGGCAAGCGGATCCATCAGTCGGCGTCCGATCGAAATGGCGCCGCGAACCGTGAGATCCAGATCGGGGAACTCCTCGCGTGCGATCTCGCTGGCTGAATAAATGGAGGCCCCGCTTTCGCTGACCACCACGATTTGAATGGAGGGGGGGAGTTTCAGTTTCTTGATGAAGGCTTCTGTCTCTCTGGAGGCCGTGCCGTTCCCGATGGCAATCGCCTCAATCTTGTGAAGGCGGACCATGTTGAGGATGGCTTCCGCCGCCTCGAGTTCCTCGCTCCGCCCCCTGCCTGGATAGATCACCTCATGGGCAAGAAGCTTTCCCTGACGATCCAGAAGCACGACTTTGCAACCTGTCCTGAATCCGGGGTCGATGCCGAGCGTGATTTTCTGGCCCAACGGTGAGGCAAGCAAAAGCTCGCGTAGATTATCGGCAAAGACCCGGATCGCCTCCTCATCGGCTTTTTTCTTATAGAAACCTCGGGCCTCGACCTCCATCGCGAATCCAAGCAGACGCTTGAGTGAGTCTTCGCAGGCAAGTTGAACCTGCTTGGCCGCCGGTGAAGAGCCTCTGACAAAGAGTTGAAAGAGTGTCCCGAGCGCCTCGCTCTCGGGGGGGGTCAGGCGAAAGTAGAGAAAGCCCTCCGTCTCTCCCCGGCGCATCGCCAGAATACGGTGGGAGGGAGCGGTGGCTGCCGGTTCGCTCCAGTCGAAGTAATCCTTGAATTTTGCACCCTCGACCTCCTTCCCTGAAATCAGGGTCGATTTCATGATCCCCTTGTTCAGGTAAAGACTTCTGAGTTGGGCACGTGCCGTGGCGTCATCATTGATTCTCTCCGCCAGGATGTCGCGGGCACCGGCAAGAGCTGCGGCGATGTTGTCGAGAGACGAGGTCTTGCCGTCGACGGTGACGGTATTTCCGACATACGGTGCCGCCAAGGCCTCGGGATCGGTCGCCACATCCTGTGCCCAGAGAATTTCGGAGAGAGGTTCCAGACCGAGTTCCTTGGCGATCGTTGCACGTGTCCTTTTGCGGGGTTTGTAAGGAAGGTAGATATCCTCCAAGGAAGTGAGTGAAAGCGCCCCGTCGACCTTGGCGCGGAGTTCTTCGGTGAGGAGTTTGCGCTCCTCAAGCGAGGAAATGATGGATTCACGGCGTTTGTCGAGGGCCTCAAGCTGTTCGAGGCGATCCCGGATGGCCGTGATTTTCACCTCATCAAGTTCCCCGGTGCGTTCCTTGCGGTAGCGGGCAATGAATGGGACGGTGGCTCCCTCCTCGAGCAGGACCGCCGTGGCGGCGACCTGTCTTGGTTGAAGGCCCAGCTCGGAGGTGATTTGGACGAGATGTTTTTCGATCATGGGAAAAAAGGGCGGAGTCTAAACGTTCAGAGGGTTGAAAGGGATCTGGAGAATATTGTATCAGCCCTGGAGTGGCTTTGGGGTGGCCTTAAAAAGCCGGAACCAGTTGCCGAAGTTTTTTTTCATCGCCTCGGAGAAGGGCAGGTAGTTCTCATTCCTTTGTCCGCCTTGCGGAATGGCCTTCAGGACGGCACTCAAAGAAAGTTCAGGAAGTTCATAGGCCGTGGAACAGATGCCCGCTGCCGAGGCATGGTGGGCATCGCTTGCAGCGGTGCCTTGGAGGCCGCGGCGCATGGCGTAGGCTGCGGCCCTGACGTTGAAGCTGCGGAGAGTGACCGCCGCATTGAAGGTCTCAAGGGCGGAGAGATCAAGTTGGTCGAGGATCTCCTCACGGATTCCGGCACGGAACGAATCATACGGGTGGGGAGCGATGATGACCCCTCCCCGTTCAAGGACCGCCGCGGCCACATCGATTGCAGGGCGTCCCTTCATGTTCGGGAGGGTTGTTCCCAGGCAGAGAAGGTGTCCGTCGGCAGTGGAAACCTCCACGCCGGGAATGATCAGGAATCCATCAACGGCCGCACCATCCTCTCGGATCAGTCCGGTGGAGGTCAGGTGCTGGACGGCTTCACAGGTGTTATGGTCGGTGATGGCGATGCCGCTCAGCCCGCGTGCTTTGGCTGCCTTCACCATGTCCTCGGGAGAACAGCGTGCGTCCGCAGAATAATGGGTGTGAAGGTGCAGGTCGAAGGCGTGAAGCATCGTTGACATTCTTGATGCGGAAGGCGGGGTTGCCAAGGGAAAGGAGAGATCGCACGGAATTTTACTTTTTGACACGTTTTTTTGCGTTAAACAGATTCATGGCTATCGCATTCAAAGAGTGGTCACTCGTCTGCGAGGCCCTTGGCAAGGGGGAACAGAGCGTGATCCTACGCAAGGGCGGCATTGCCGAGGGGAGGAGCGGATTTGGCTTTGAGCACCGGGAGTTTTACCTCTTCCCGACATGGTTTCACGGCCAGATCGAAAAAATCAGGAAATCCGAGATCTCCCTCCCTGAGCAGGCGCCGGACAGCATTGTCATCAGCCATGCCGCCTCGGTTGAGTGGTGTGGAAGGATCGGGGACAAGGAGATCGTGCACCGGCTCAGAGACCTGCACGTTCTGGACGACTCGGTGGTCGAGGATCGATTTGTCTATGACTCCGGGTCGGGGTCGCTCGGTGGGCATGGAATCCATGTCGCCTTTGTCCGCATCTACCGGATGGAGCCCTCCTCGGTTCTGGACATGGAGAAAGGCTTCGGGGGTTGTCGTTCGTGGATCGAGATTCCAGATGTTGATGCCATCACCATGATTTCCGTGCTCAGCGATGAGGAGCATGAGCGACGCAGGGAGCTTTTTTTAAGGCATCTGGAAGGGGTAGAGGGAAGCTCCTGATCAGGAATTTTGATGTCGTCGTGCACGGATGCTGGATTTTCCCGAAGTGCACCTTATGATCGGTCAATGAAGTATATTTTTGTCACGGGAGGCGTGGTCAGTTCGCTCGGGAAAGGACTTGCAGGTGCATCCCTGGGGACCCTGCTTGAGCATCGTGGATTGAGGGTGACACTTCAGAAACTGGATCCGTATCTCAACGTTGATCCGGGAACCATGAATCCGCTTCAACACGGAGAGGTCTATGTGCTGGCCGACGGTGCTGAGACGGACCTTGATCTCGGCCACTACGAGCGCTTCACAAAATGCGTCCTCACACGTGAAAACAATCTGACAAGCGGTCAGGTCTACGAGACTGTTTTGTCCAATGAACGCCGCGGAGATTACCTCGGCAAAACAGTCCAGGTCATCCCGCACATCACCGACGAGATCAAGCGGCGTATCCGCAGTTTCGAACAGGTCGGCAATGCGGATATTCTGATCACCGAGATCGGAGGCACGACCGGCGACATCGAAGGGCTTCCTTTTCTCGAGGCAATCCGTCAGTTCATCCTGAATGTGGGCCATGAGAACGCCATCCTCCTTCATGTCACCCTGATTCCCTACATCAAGGCGGCCGGAGAGTTGAAGACCAAGCCGACACAGCAGAGCGTGGCTAAGTTGAGGGAGATTGGTCTCCAGCCCGAAGTGCTGATCTGCAGGACTGAGAAGCCCTTGGAGTTAGATGTTCGGGAGAAGCTTTCGCTGTATTGCAATGTCCCCACGGATGCCGTGATCGAGGCAAGGGACGTTGATAACTCGATCTACGAATTTCCCCTGATGCTCCAGGAGGAGGGCTTGGATGAGAAGGTCTGCAAACTCCTTCGGTTGGAGACTCCCCCCGCGGATATGTCGGTCTGGAAAAAGACAGTCCACGCCATGATTCATCCCTCCCGCCGCATCACGGTGGCCGTCGTCGGAAAGTATGTGGAACTTCAGGATGCCTACAAGAGCATCTATGAGTCACTCTGCCATGCGGGTGGCGCCAATGATTGCGGGGTTGACCTTCAGATCGTTGATGCCGAGGAGATCGAGGCGGAGGGTCCCGAAAAGTATCTGACGGGAGTTGCCGGAATCCTTGTGCCCGGAGGTTTTGGAGACCGTGGCACCGAGGGTAAAATCGCAGCTGCACGATTTGCCAGGGAGAACGGGATCCCGTATTTTGGGATCTGCCTCGGAATGCAGATCGCGACCATTGAATTTGCCCGCAACGTCTGTGGTCTTGAGGGAGCCAACAGCACGGAGTTTGATCCTAAGACTGCACATCCAGTCATCGCGCTTCTTGATGATCAGAAAGAAGTGACCGGCAAGGGGGGGTCGATGCGACTCGGATCATGGCCCGCAATTTTAAAACCTGGTTCCAAAGCTCATGAGGTTTACGCCCATACCGAGATTGCCGAACGGCACCGCCATCGTTATGAGTTCAACAATGCCTACCGGACAATCATGGAGGAGAAGGGGATGGTTGTTTCAGGCACCTCACCGGATGCCGCTTTGGTGGAAATTATTGAGCTCAAGGATCATCCCTGGTTTTTGTCCGTCCAGTTTCATCCCGAATTTTTGAGCAAACCCCAGTCTCCGCATCCTCTTTTCAGGGAGTTCATCCGAGCGTCAATGGAGTCCTCACCACGTGGGGGTATCCAGTCCTGATTCAACTCCGGAATTGCTTTTCCAAGTTTTAACCTCCACTAATTATTAAACCGAACCAAAAACAAGCATGAACCAACTCCAATCTCTCAAGCAATTCACCACAGTCGTCGCCGATACCGGCAACTTTGAGGATATCCGTAAGTTTCAGCCCCAGGATGCCACGACGAATCCTTCCCTGATCCTCAAGGCCGTGCTTGATCCCCAGTATCGCACGCTCCTCGACAAGGCGATTGCAGATAACAAGGGATCGAGTCTTGCAGGGTCCGATCTTTTCAAAAAGGTCATCGACGACACACTGATTCTTTTCGGTTGTGAGATCCTGAAGATCGTTCCGGGACGCGTCAGCACGGAGGTTGACGCCCGTCTTTCCTTCGATACCAAAGCAACCCTTGACAAGGCCCGTTACCTGATCAGTCTCTATGAGAAGGTCGGGGTGAGTCGTGAGCGCGTGCTGATCAAGATCGCCTCCACCTGGGAGGGGATCCGCGCCGCCGAGATTCTCCAATTAGAGAAGATCAACTGCAATCTTACCCTCATGTTCTCAATGCCCCAGGCAGTTGCATGTGCCGAGGCCGGCATCCGCCTGATCTCTCCGTTTGTCGGTCGTATTTACGACTACTACAAGGCAACCACCGGCAAGGAATATGCGGGGATGGAGGATCCTGGCGTGCAGTCCGTCCACAAGATCTACAACTACTTCAAAAAATTCGGATTCGAGACGCAGGTCATGGGTGCCAGTTTCCGCAATACCGGTCAGATTGTCGCTCTTGCGGGATGCGATCTGCTCACGATCAGCCCCGAAATCCTCGAGAAACTCGAGGCCTCTGATGAACCGATGGTACGCGTCCTTTCTCCCGAAGCTGCCAAGCAAATGGAGATCGAGAAGGTTCCCGTTGACGAGAAGAGCTACCGTTGGTTGCTCAACGAGGACGCCATGGCGACGGATAAACTCGCCGAGGGCATCCGCAAATTTGCCGCCGATATCGTGAAGCTCGAGGGCATGATTGCCCAGGCTTCCTGATCGAGGGGCTGAACGTTTCCTAAATTCGGTCTCCATCCATCGTTCATAATCCATGAAGCATCTCCTTCCACTCTCGCTCGCATTCCTCTTGGTTGCCATGACGGGTTGTTACACCTCTGTTCAGTCTCCCTCTGCGGGTGGATCGGTCACGGGTGGAAGTGGAGTTGTGAGCGGGGGAGGGGATGAGCATCCTGGATCTGTTGCGATCCTGTTGGGATTGGATCCCGTCCGTCAGGACCTGAAGCTCTCCTCGCTTCAGTGCGCCCTTCTGGATTCCTTGCGATCGGAATACAAGTCCCGTTCCCGCAAGATCACGGCGATCGGGATGGATGGCGAGGATGCCGCCCTGCGCTCTGGTTGGGATCTTAGAAAACTCCGGAAACAGTATAACGCGCGTGCCATGGCAGTGCTGAGTTCCTCACAGCAGGACAGGTTGCGTCAGATTGAGAGGCAACAACTCAAGGGGAATCTGCTGACATCACCCTCGGAGCAGCAATTGCTTGGACTCAATGCCTTGCAGCAGCAGCAGATTGCCACCATCGCAGCCAGCAAAGGCTCCCAGATCGCGGCCATCAATGCGAAGTATAATAACTCCCTGGGATCTTCCTTCATGAAGGATTTGAAACTTCACCAACTTCAACAGCAGACATCGAACGAGATGCTTGCGGTCCTAACCGACAAGCAGAAGAAGAGTTGGCTCGTTCTGAGCGGTCAGAAGATGGCATTGCCAAAGATTCAGGATCCTGACGCCCAGACCAAGAGCTTGTTCGAGGGATATTAAAAAGAGGGAGGGGATTGCTGATTCATCTCAGTCCCGAGGCACCCGTTTGATTCGTTCGTGAAGCTGATTTTCAAGATGCGCCGACTGTCTAGGGCGGGTTTATCAATATTTCCCGCGATTCTGCTTCAGTTGGGTGCTTATCCGGCTACCGGTTATGCAGAATCCGCAGAACCACAAAAAAATGATTCCCCTGCCGCAACCTCTGCTGAATCGTCGGGAGTGGATGCCTCGGGAATAACGTTGATACCTGTCGTTTTGAACGGGGGGCATGACACGGACCCCCGGGATCATGGTCGGCCTGTTGACCTGATTGCGGGTGCTCTCGGTGTGACATCGGAGGTTTTTCGAGAGGCTTTCAGCAAAGTGAATCCGGTCGCTCCCGGCTCTCGTCCCGATGATGCGACTGCACGACGGAACAAGGAAATCCTACTGCAAGTATTGGCAAAGTTCGAAGTCACGAAGGAGATGCTCGATGCTGTCTCCGACCGATATCGCTATCAACCCGGAGAGGGGCGGGTTTGGCCCAATAAACCCGCGCAGATTCTGGCCGTTGTAAAAAACGGTGACATCTTGGCCTTCAAGGTTACCGACGGGGGATACGGTTATAGTTCGGCACCCGAGATCTCGGTTCCAGGAGGAAGTTGTGGCCCTATCAGTATCAGGCTCTCCTTCGGCAAAGACATGGAACAAAATGGATCCATTTCGTCGGTGGATTTTGTCCCTTGAGTCGCGCTGAAAAATTTTTTCTGCCACGAGTTGAGATGGGGCTTTTTTTAACGCTTCAACCCGCTCCCGCTCTGGGTATGATAATCATTCATGGCAAGCAGAGGGTGGTTCATCACGTTTGAAGGATCCGAGGGGTGCGGCAAATCGACACAGATCCGCCG
>CAIKFI010000005.1 GCA_903826635.1 uncultured Spartobacteria bacterium
CTTAATCATTTCTCTTTTTTATGGCACACAAGCCCAGCGCAAAGGACCTTGGTTTCTTCATTGTCGTGGTTTTGGGACTATTTTTTGCATGGTATGCAGGTGGAGCGATTGTGGACGACAACTTGTATCCTGCAATCATAGCCGTTGGATTTGCCATCGCACTAATATCGATAAACAGTTTAGGAAACAACGTCTATTATCTTATCCCAGTCTGCTGGGGGCTTACAGGGCAGATTGGCGTCCTACCTATCCCATTTTCCGTTGCGGAATTATCGATTATCGCGGCAAGTCTCTATTTTGTGATGAATCTGATCTATGGGAGGAAGTTGGGGTCCCCACCCTCTCGAACCTTATCGTTCCTGATCTGGACGAACATCATCTATCTCGCGACAGTTTTCTTCAGAAATCCGGTAGGCTTTGCCTTCCTGGGTGGGTCGGTCCGAGTCGGAGGGAAACCCTACATCGACGTGATGGTTGGAGTCATGGCTTATCTTATCCTGAGCCGCTACCGATTGTCTGTTCTTAGAGCAAAAAAAATCCCGCTATGGAGTTTATATGTTGCGGCTTTTGTTGCCTTTGCAGGAGGCGTAGGAACGTATTTTCCAGAAGTCGGCAACATTCTTGGTAAGTTTTATAATGGTTTTTATAGTGGAGGGTTCGACACAAGTGGCATGACGAGTTCCTTCTATTCAGCGACAAGCTTGTCATTAGGGGAAGACAGGCTCGGATTTCTCCAAGGGATAGGGTCCACGACCATTCTTTATCTTTTCAGCCAGACGAATCCGACGCAATTTAGCCTCCGACAGGTCCTCTCTTATGCGGGGGGGATCATCATGATTATGTTAAGCGGATTTCGGAGTGCCTTTACGAATGCTTTCCTTGTAACAGTAGTTGGGTCGATCATCCGTGAAAAAACGAACGGTCTTATAAAAATAGGATCTTTCACTTTTGTGATTTGTTTAGCGGGGACTCTTTTTAGCTACACACCGATTTCCTTACCCAATACCTTCCAAAGGACGCTCTCCTTCCTCCCGGGCAATTGGGATCCAGTGGTCAAACTTGATGCTCAGGGAAGCAGTGAATGGAGATTCCAGATGTGGGAGATTGCCCTAACCTCTGATAAGTATATTCATAATAAAATTTTTGGGGATGGATTCGGATTTCTGCGTGCAGATCTTGAAAATGGGATTGCCCAGTTGATGGGACAAGCTACAGCTAGTGAGGGAGATTTGCAGCAGGAGCAGTTTCTCATCGATGGTGACTTCCATAGTGGACCCGTGTCAGCCATTCGATTTGTCGGTGTTGTGGGCTTGATCCTTTTTATCCTCCTGATGCTTCAGACCACCTCGTATGCATGGAGTGTCACCAAACGATCTTTCGGGACAGGCTACCAATTTTGCGTTTTATTTTTTGCAATCCCTGCAATATTATACCCGATACAATTCGTTTTTATTTTTGGTGACTTTAGAATTGGGATTGTTCAAACATTGTTCTCCATTGGAATACTCAAGATGCTTGAAGGTTCCATCAACGATCA
>CAIKFI010000006.1 GCA_903826635.1 uncultured Spartobacteria bacterium
GGAATCGACGATCTGGTTCCCCTTGGTGGAGAGGTAGCCAGTCGAATTAATCGGTGTGGAGACAGGCGTAGAGACCGGAGTCGGTGAGGGCACTACAGTGGGTGAAGGTGAGGCAGTAGCTGCTGGAGTAGGACTCGCCGTGGGACTCTGAACAGGAGTCGGTGTAGCCGTAGGAGTTGGCGCTGGCGTAGGAGTTGGGGTTGGCGTAGGTGTAGCTGATGGCGTAGGCGTAGGCGTGGGTATTACCACTGGGGATGCCTTCACGGTCAGCTTCAACGTCTTGGTTCCCGATCCTGCAGAGTTGGAGGCTTTGAGCGAGATGGTGGAAGCGGCGACAGCAGTTGGAGTGCCCGAGATCACTCCGCTAGCAGCATTGACAGTGAGACCCGATGGAAGGCCTGTTGCCGCAGAGGATGTGGGATTGTTGGAGGCGATGATCTGATAGCTGAATGAGGAGCCGACGGTTCCGGATGCCGTTGCCGCACTTGTGATGACCGGTTTTTTGGCTGCTACCACGGTCAGCTTCAACGTCTTGGTTCCTGATCCCGCAGAGTTGGAGGCTTTGAGCGAGATAGTGGAAGCGGCGGCAGCAGTTGGAGTGCCCGAGATCACTCCGCTAGCAGCATTGACAGTGAGACCCGATGGAAGGCCTGTTGCCGCATAGGATGTGGGATTGTTGGAGGCGATGATCTGATAGCTGAATGAGGAGCCGACGGTTCCGGATGCCGTTGCCGCACTTGTCACCACGGGAGCGACGATCACCGTCGTGCCGGACACCGTCGCGCCGGACACTGTCATGGAGTAAGCGTGCGTGGTAGTAACCGAAGAGGCATCCTTCGCCTGAACTGTGAAGGATGCGGTTGTTGCGGCTGAGGGCGTGCCGCTCAAAACTCCGGCTGGTGAGAGTGTCAGACCCTCAGGGAGGGTTCCTAATAAGAGGCTCCAAGTATAAGCTCCTGTTCCACCAGTTGCCGTGAAGGTCTGAGAGTAGGGCGAACCGACCATCCCGTTAGTCAATGCGACTGTTGAGATCGAGAGAATCGGCGCTGCACTGGAATATCCGTTGAAGACGATGCCCGACGGTTGGAGATCCGGCGTTGAAAAATTCGCCACAAACCCGAAGCTCGCCGTGCCTCCAGGTGGAATCACCCCGTTATAAATCGCATTCTGAACCACGTAGTGATTCCCGTATTTATTCACAATCACGCCGTCCCAGAGGCTCGTGATTTCGGCAGGCCAATCGAATTCGACGCTCCACCCCTTGGTGCTTTCGTTGGTCGAAGTATTCGTGATGTTGAATGTCCCCTGGCCGCCACCCATCCACTGCTGCACAAAAGAAAAAGTAACGTTAGCCTCCAAGGAGCAGGCACAGTTGGTCGTGCTGTTTGTTGATGTGTTGGTTACTGCGGGGGCAATGACGGGCGATGGGGTTGTTCCGTAGTCTATTCCTCCAAAGTCAATATCGCTCGTTGAGAAAAAGACCTCACCGACCGGGTCCACGCGTTGCCAGACGACATAGAGAACATGCCTCCCCGTCCGCACTGGAAAATTCAGTGTCATGTAGTAATTGGACCCATTCAGGGTGGCAGTCTCTCCTCCGGGAACTTCCTCCAGATCGGCCCACTTCAGTGGCTGGAGGGGATTATATCCCTCCTTGGTAATGTAGGCCTTGAAGAAACTCGGGTCGTGGGTCGTGGTGGCATAAAAACGGCACACTCTCTGACCGGGAACAACCTTCGTAGCTGGCCAATCGGTCCTAGTAAGGTTCAATCCGGCATATTTCGCCAGACCCACCCCTGGGAGCTGACCGTCAGGAATAACCGAAGGGTAGTTATAATCGGGAGCCTGACGGCGAACTTCCATCCAATCATAGAATGGTTGGGTTCCCGCCACCGCTATCGCGTCTTTTGCTGCAGCGGTAAGCGGTGTTTCTGGGTTCTCAAGGAAGATCTCATAGGATCGGCTGATTGGATCAGCCATCGATCCGTGGCCGAAAGCAGTGATAGCACCGAGGAGAAGATATGCGAGTGAACGGAATATCGTTTTCATAATGATCATTTGACACCTGAAAAACCGAGATTCCACCGACTCTCGATGAACTAGCCCAAAAACTCGTTAAATCGGTCAAAAAATAGCCCAAAGCACCTATCTCTACAGAGCAAAAGAAAAACCCCATCTACTTCAACGGGGGATGTCGTTTTCTTTTGGTCTAAAATCTGGTTACAGGATCAGCCTCTGCGATGCGGAGTTGTAGCGCAGAATAGAAATTGGGAAGGGGTGTATTCTGCCTTTACCAACATGGATTCTCGTTTTGTTTTCGCTTCACCCCGATCATATTTACCCCCTCTATCCGATATGCATCAACTCCTCCACACGGCTTTTGTCATCTTCGCCTCGCTCGCTATTGCGGCGATCTTCACTCGGATCGCCTATGCGATTACCGAAAAGGTCGCGCAGGCCCCCCTGCTTGATCTTTTTGTCAGCCTTTTCACTTGGGCGCCATGGGTTGCAGGCGCCCTTCTAAATGGGTGGATAGGCATCATGGGTGCTGTCATCGCTCAGTTGGTTTTTCTCCATGTATTCTGCGTTGTCCACCGCGCACTTCGTGGATTCAGAAAGAAAAAGGCGCGCACCCTGACCGACGCTCAAGGTCGCGTCCTTGGCCCATTCCGCAACCAGCTTTGCCTCATGGTGCAGACGCCGGCTATTCTCGTCTTTGCTCAGGTACGTCTTGCAGAAATTCTCCTCTACCCAGCTATCGCGTGGCTCGGCAAGCTGCCCACCTACCGGTCTTCTGAGTGGGTTAACCTTTCCCGCCACAAATACGATGGTCTCATTGGCTACGACCTCCTCTGGTGCTGGTATTGCGACTGGATGACCGGCATCTGGGCCCTCGGTAGCGAGATGCTCCGAAACATCGAGTCCTTCTGGTGCCCCATTCGCTTCCGCTCACCCGATAAGAATACCAACATCTCAATCGACTTCCCTGATGTTGAAAAGTGGGTATCCGCAGACGGCACCATGGAGGATGCCGTACTCGCGTTCGAGGCCCACTACAATGGAATAGGAAAGAACTCCTGGTGGGGGCACCCCGACCGCCGCTCCCCTGAACGAAAGCAGTGATTTTCCACAGGGTCGAGCCAAACCATAACTACCTCTCCCTGCGCATTACTAGCGACACGGGTCGCTGGGAGTTGGGCCTTTCTCCCTATCAATACGGAGTCCGGATTCGCATGGGGCTCTCTGATAGGCCTCCCTCGGTGATTGACTTCTGCCTAGGCCACAATACCCCCATCTACTTCCCCGTGCTACTCGCTGTCATGAAACTCCTAGAGTCTCTCCCCGAGTCAGCCTCCGCCGAGGAAATCGATGCCCTCTTTCCCTGGGCTGGCACACGGCCTGATCCTGCTTTCGATGTGCCCAGACTGCTAGCCAGCCCGAGTCTAAGCTTTCTTTGAGAAAGCTTTTTCGCTCTGAAGGGGTTCTCCATCCCATGACATGGAAGGGGGAGATCTCTACGAGTTCGCTCCCCCCCTTCCAGCAAATCAAGCCTTCCTCAAATCAGCATTGTTTTAGCTCCTGTAGGTTCAGATTATCGCTGGAATCCCAGCGATCATTAGGAATGCAAAGTTTTAAATCACTCAGTTAGGATTCATAGAATCCTAAAAAACGACTTGCTAGAACTTCCATCAGCACCGTTATTTTGTCATCAAAGCATGAGAACACTTAAAAAGAATGCGTTCTGGGTTGGAGTCTCTCTTTATGCTTTTCTCTCGTTATTAACGATCCCAACGCTCCGTGCGGCCACGCTTGTCGATTTTTCGACGACATTTGGAGGATTCGAGGTGCAATTATACGATGACCAGACCCCCATCACGGTTTCCAACTTCCTCTCTTATGTGGACGCTGGCCTCTACGACCATTCGATCATCCATCGAAGCATTCCCGGATTCATCCTTCAGGGAGGGGGATACGATCTTTCGAGTTCTCAACTCTACACCATACCTCCCGGATCACCCATTCAGAATGAGCCGGGTATTTCCAATGTCCGTGGGACGATCGCCATGGCGAAGTTGGGGGGAGATCCTAATAGTGCTACGTGTCAGTGGTTTTTCAACTTGGCGGACAACTCATCCAATCTTGATTACCAAAATGGTGGTTTCACGGTATTCGGTAGAGTTCTTGGAAATGGAATGGATGTCGTGGACGCAATGGCGGCTGTTCCAGCCTATGATGCTACTCCGCAACTTGGATCAGCTTTCTCAAACCTTCCTCTCCTCAACCCCTTGCTCACAGCAAACAATCTGGTCATGATCAATAGCGTAACCGTCGTTCCTGAACCCTCCAGTTATGCGCTGTTTGGACTCGGAGCATTGGCTCTGATGGTTGCTTGCCGCCGAAAACTGCTTCAACCGGCACATGCTTGACATAAGGATCATCCGTCATCGTTGCCATTGTTGTTTCAAGATCCCCTCCAGCTTCGGCATCGATATGCCTCTGGAATAAATCAACCATTGATTGCTGGGCGGGCGTGTATTGGGAAATAAGAGTTCCAAGCTGGGTCAACGTTAGAATTGCACAACAACCATTCTTCGCAGAATGCTTCCGCCACACCACAGATCTGGCTATAGACGTTGCTCTACCAGTGGCCGTGGCATGAATTCTGCAGGCACTAAGACCCAAACATTTTTTATGTCGCCTCTTCCTAATCCCAAAGCAACCCTTGCATCAATTCCCCCGATGCCGACCATTCAGGGACTTTATGAAACCCATGTGACGGTGTCAGATCTCGCCACCTCGGTGGCCTTTTACCGTGATGTTGTGGGACTGGAACTGGCAACCATCCTGCCGGAGCGTGCCTGTGCATTCTTTTGGATTGATGACAAAAGACTGGGAATGCTCGGCTTGTGGCAGACAGGAACCGCTCCTTTGGCCATGAGGCTACATCTGGCTTTCAGGGTCTCGCTGGAAGATGTCCTTGCCTCCGCAGAAGCTCTCAGGAGCAGGGGGATCCCGCCCCTTGGATTCCGGGGCGAACCCAGGGAAGAAGCGTTGGTCATCGGATGGATGCCGGCGATTTCGCAATACTTTGCCGATCCTGATGGTCATTGGCTGGAGTTCATCCATGTGCTGGATGAACCGGCTGATCCCGCGTTTGGTATTCAGACGTATTCAGACTGGTTGAATCGAAAACAGGCACGTTGAACCTATCGTTGGTTTTTTACGAATTCCCCTCGATGTTGGGACGATTGCCATGCAACGGTTCAAACTTCAACAAGAGACTCTTTTTCAAGTGGCGCCAGAACATCCTGCATTCCAGGTTTTTTAGTCTGTGCAAAAGCGTCTTCCTATGATTTTCATCCTGGAGTAGCTTCCAGTCTTTTAATCCCATTTTTATTTTCACCATGCGCCCACTCATCTGCCTCCTAGTCGCCATCTCCTCGCCGTTGTTCGGCAGCGAATCGAATCCAGTCGAAGTAACTGTCGAACCCAAAAAACCAGGCCTCACGATCCCCTCGGATTTCATGGGTCTGAGTTTTGAGAAGACGGCCATCGCTGAAAACCACTTTCGCCCCGACAACAGCACCCTGATCAATCTTCACAATAACCTGGGGCCTGGAGTCCTCCGTATTGGCGGCAACAAAGTCGAGCTCTGTGATTGGCAACTTGGTAAGCCCAGCGGCACGAATCCTGTCACCCCCATTACACCGAAGGAAGTTGATCAGTTCTTTGCCTTCACTAAAGGAATCAATTGGAAGGTCATCTATGGCGTCAACTTGGCCAGCAATGATCCGGCAAATTCTGCCGATGAGATCAGCTACGCCTCAAAACTTGGCGGCAACTCAATCGTAGCCTTTGAAATCGGCAACGAGCCGGACCATTACTACCTGCCTCCAAAAAAGACCTTCCGTGAAAAGGGCTATTCCTATCCTCAGTATAAGCAAGAACTGACCGATGCCCTAGCCGTCATCAGTGCCAAAAATCCAAGCGCCCCTTTTGCCGGTCCCGCAAACACCGCAAGCGGCAACGCCAAGTGGTTCGGGCCTTGCCTCGATGACTTTAAGAAACAACTTACCCTTGCAACCTCCCACTTTTACCCAACCAGTAACAAGGAACCCTACCCGACCATCGACCAACTCCTTGCCCCCGAGACCGAGGCAAAGAGCGTGAAAATGGCAGAAACCAATATGGCCGTTTCCAAGAGAACCGGTGTGCCATGGCGTTTGGCCGAATGCAACTCGACCTCACTCGGTGGCACGGCAGGAGTCAGCGACGTGTATGCCGCTTCCGTATGGGGCACCGATTTCCTGTTTGATATCGCTGAACGCGGCGCTGCCGGCATCAACTTCCACACAATCCTCGGACTGAAAGGATACACTCCCATCGCTTTCGATAAAAAGAGCGGCAACTACTCGGTGCGTCCTCTTTATTACTCACTGTTGCTGTTTAAGGACGCGGGTAAGGGGAAGATTTTGCCAACTGAAACCAAGTCCAGCGCCAATGTGACCGCTCATAGCACTCTCGGTGACGATAAAAAAATCCGGGTTGTCGTCATCAATAAGGATCTCACGAAGCCTGCCACGGCAACCATCACCACCAACACCGGCCGAACATCCGGAACCCTTGCTCGCTTAATAGGTGCATCCCCCTCGGAAAAAGAGAATATTTCATACGCAAGCATGACGGTAACTCCAGAAGGGAGTTTGCCCGCACCAAAAACCGAGTCGATCCAAGGCAAGGCTGGACGATTTGAGGTGACTCTCCCGGCCTGCAGCGCCGCTGTGCTGACAGTGGACGCCAACTAACAACTCTCTGCGATGGGTCCTGAGGGGTATTAAAAGGTCTCTGCGGATCAAACACCAGGGGGTTGTCTTGGATGACCTCGCGGCGTGTTTTACTTTAGGAGATCGGGACGGTTCTTTTGGGTAGCTTCAAGTGCTCTCTCTGCCCGCCATGAGGCAATGGCTCCGTGGTTTCCAGAAAGGAGGACGGGGGGGACGATCCATCCGTTGAAATCCTCGGGTCGGGTGTAGTGCGGATGATCAAGTAACTCCTTTTCGAAGGACTCGCTGACGGCCGACTGATCATCTCCCAGCACCCCGGGAATGAGTCGTGCAATGGCATCACTGAGAACAAGAGCACCGAGCACCCCATTGGTCAGGATATAGTCTCCTATCGAGATCTCCTCATCTACTAGATGATCAATAACCCTCTGATCAATCCCTTCATAGTGACCACAGAGCAGGATCAGGTGCTGTTCACGGGAGAGTTCACGGACGATCGATTGCCTCAGGGATCTTCCCTGGGGCGTCAGGAAGATGACTTTGCTCTCGGGGCGGCGTAGTTCGGCAAGGGCGGCTGCGATGGGAGCGATCTTCATGATCATGCCCGGACCTCCTCCATAGGGGGCATCATCAACTGTCCGATGGCGATCGCTCGTCCATCGGCGCAGATCCACGGCTTCGATTTTGATAAGACCGGCCTCCCTGGCGCGACCCAGAATGCTCTCGGCAAGAACGCTCCCGGCGATTGCCGGAATCGGTGTCAGGATTTGAATTTCAATCATCGTTATTGGATGGTGGGGGAGTGGTTACTGGCAATGAAGAGACAGGAAGGTGTAGTCTAGCAAGACTCACGTGATGAACCTGTGAATAATCGTCGCAATCCTACTCCTCCCATAAAGAGAAAAAAACAGCCGCCAAGGCGATCACGTTCCTTGTTCGTGACCCTGCTTAAACTGGGCATGGCGTTCCTTCTCCTCTGGATTCTTGTCGCCCTGTTCTATTACCTCTGGGCGCTCACTTTTGACATTTCAACGATTGGTCAAATGCCGCAAAGATCGTCGATCTATGACAGGAACGGAACCTTTTACAGCCGGACGGTCGGGGAAAACAGGGTGGTCGTCCATTACAGCCAGGTCTCCCCAAATTTTGTGAATGCCTTGATCAGTCGCGAGGACTCCCGCTTCTATGAACACCATGGGATCGACCCATTGGGTATTGTGAGGGCGGCCATCCGCAATCTTCTCTTCGGGGGGATGAAGCAAGGGGCAAGCACCATCACCCAGCAACTGGCCCGCAATAGCTTCCCATTGGGGGGAAAGACCTTCAACCGAAAGTTCCTGGAGGCCGCGATGGCGTTCCGGATCGAGATGGAAATGAGTAAGGAGCAGATCCTGGAACTCTACATGAACAGGATCTACTTCGGATCCGGACTCTATGGGGTCGAAGCCGCCAGCCTGTCTTACTTCGGCTGCCCGGCCTTCGAGATGGATCTCTCCCAGGCCGCCCTTCTTGCGGGACTGATCCGTAGTCCCAATAGATTCTCACCGCTCAATAACATGGATGCATCCATCACACAGCGGAACGTGGTGCTTGGCAGGATGCTCGAACTTGGCTCCATCACACGGGCTCAACTGGAAAAGGCGGAGGCTGAAATCATCACCCCCAGTCAGAAAAACCTCGTCAACCCTCTGAACAGCTGGGCTGTGGATGCCGTCCTCCGCGAACTCGAGCAGGTTGTGGCTCTCGACAGGATCGATACCGGCGGTCTCAGGATCGACACGACGATCGATGCCGGACTTCAGCAGGCCGCCGAGCAATCCGTTTCAAAAAGACTTCATGAAGTGGAGCAGGGGAAGGAATTTCGCCTGCAACACCATCTTGCCAAGGGGTCTGAGCCTGATGAGCTACTTCAGGCAGCCTTCCTTGCCATTGACAACGCCGGCGGGGGGATCACAGCGATCGTGGGAGGCCGAGATTTTACAAGAAGCAAATACAACCGGGCCCTTGTTGCCATGCGCCAGATCGGCTCCTCGGCAAAACCTTTTGTCTATGAGGAGGCCTTCCGAAAGGGAATCATTACCCCGGAGACACTTGTCAGTGATGCTCCCCTGAACTCGTCCGATTTACCTCCCGGATCCAAGGCCTACAATCCCCAGAACAGCGACGGCACCTTCGGGGGGGATCTTCCTGCAAGAGAAGGACTGGTTCACTCCCGCAACACCATGAGTGTGCGGGTCGGCGTAAAAACCGGCCTGGGCGACATTGCCGGCACCATGCAGCGACTCGGACTTGCCGAGCACATTCCCCACTACCCCTCGATCTGCCTTGGCAGTTTTGAATCGACCCTAAAAAATCTTACCACCGCCTACACCGCACTTGCCACCGGGGGTAAAAAACTCCAACCGCACCTGATCGAACAGGTCACCGACTCCGAGGGAACCGTTCTTTACAGGGCCACCCATGGCCGCATTCCCTCGCTCGATCCTTCGGCTGTAAGGACAACGACCGCCCTTCTGACCGAGGTGATGACACGGGGCACAGCCGCCAAGGCAGGGGCACTCGGGTTGAGAAAACCGGCTGCGGGCAAGACAGGAACGACGGATCATTTCGTCGACGCATGGTTTCTGGGATATACTCGGGGACTGACCTGCGGGGTTTGGGTTGGATTTGACCACCCCAAGACCATCATGCGGGGGGGCTACGGAGCAGAACTCGCACTTCCTATCTGGGTCGATGTCATCCAGTCCCCTGCAGGCGATCATTTTGCGTCCGGGCCCCTGCTTTAAGTGCTTTTTTAAGCCATTTTTGAAGGAGTTCTTTTCCTTCTGGAGAGCTGTGTGTATTAAGAAAACTTATACTTCATGAATATCCACGAATTTCAGGCTCGGGAACTTTTCGCCGAATTCGGCGTTGCCACACAACCCGGGAAGGTGGCCTCTTCTCCCGAGGAAGCCGAGAACGTCGCCTTGGCTTTGGGACTCTCTGGTGGTAAGTTCGTCGTTAAGGCCCAAATCCACGCCGGTGGACGCGGGAAGGGAACTTTCAAAAATGGATTCAAGGGCGGGGTGCATCTTTGTGGAACCCCAACTGAGGCCAAGGATCTAGCCTCCAAGATGATCGGTCAGGTGCTGGTGACTCACCAGACCGGTCCCGATGGAAAGGAAGTCGGTAAAATCTTTGTCGGGGAAGCAGTGGACATAGCCCGGGAGCTTTATCTGGCGATCCTCATCGACCGCGCAACATCGGTTCCCGTGGTCATCGCAAGCACCGAAGGTGGGGTCGACATCGAGACCGTTGCGGAGAAAAATCCAGAAAAAATCCTTCGGCTTCCTGTCCATCCTTTCCTTGGCCTGATGCCCTACCAGACACGCATCATCGCGGCCTCATTGGGACTGACAGGACCATTGATGAGCCAGGCATCAAAACTCTTCACCAATCTCTATCGTCTTTTCATCGAACGTGATTGCTCCATGGTGGAGGTGAACCCGCTTGTGGTCACCAAGGATGGACGCCTTCTGGCACTCGATGCAAAATTTAATTTTGACGACAACGCCCTCTACCGCCAACCCTCCATCGTTGCGATGCGTGATGTCACCGAGGAGGACCAGCGTGAGGTAGAGGCCTCCAAGCACGGTCTCAACTACATCGGTCTGGACGGAAACATAGCCTGCCTCGTCAATGGAGCAGGCCTCGCCATGGCCACCATGGACATTATTCAACACGCCGGTGGGAGCCCTGCCAATTTCCTCGATGTCGGGGGAGGAGCATCCCGGGAGCAGGTCGCCTCGGCATTCCGGATCATTCTCGCTGACAAGAGCGTCCAAGGCGTCTTGGTGAACATCTTTGGTGGCATCATGGACTGCGACGTGATCGCTCACGGCATCGTCGAAGCAGCCAAAGAGACGGGCCTCTCCATCCCTCTGGTCGTAAGGCTTGAGGGAAATAACGTCGAGGCAGGTAAAAAGACCCTCGCCGAGAGCGGCCTGAAACTAGAGGGAGCTGAGAATATCCTCCATGCGGCTCAAAAGATTGTAAGCGCTGTCAAAGCAGCCGTCTGAGCCACCCACCCGAGTCACTCAACCTTTTTCCACACCATGTCGATCCTCGTCACACCCGATACCAGAGTCCTGATCCAGGGCATCACAGGAAGCTTCGGAGCCCGTCATGCAAAGCTAAGTCTTGAATACGGCACAAAGGTTGTTGCCGGAGTCACACCCGGAAAAGGCGGGCAGCTTTTTGAAAATCAAGTTCCGATCTTCGATACGGTTGATCAGGCCGTCCGTGAGACGGGGGCAACCGTCTCGGCAATCTTCGTCCCTCCACCCTTCGCAGCCGATGCAATCCTGGAAGGAGTTGCGGCGGGGCTTGATCTCGTGGTCACCATCACCGAAGGGATCCCCGTCCTGGACATGATGAGGGTCAAGGAGGCGATGAAGGGGTCCAAGACACGTCTGATCGGCCCCAACTGTCCGGGCCTTGTCACTCCGGGCACCGGGGAAAAGTCGCATGGCGGTTGCCGCATCGGGATCGCTCCCGGCTATATTCACAAGAAGGGTTCCGTCGGCGTCGTTTCCCGCTCCGGAACCCTCACCTACGAAGCTGTTTGGCAATTGACCTCCCGAGGTTATGGTCAGAGCACGTGCGTAGGGATCGGAGGGGATCCAATCAACGGAACATCCCACCTGGATGTCCTCAAGATGTTCAATGAGGACCCTGAGACAGATGCTATCATCATGATCGGTGAAATCGGAGGCTCCGCCGAGGAAGAAGCCGCCGCTTGGGCAGCCCAGCACTGCAAGAAGCCGATTGCCGGATTCATTGCCGGAGCCACCGCTCCCGAGGGACGCCGCATGGGCCATGCGGGAGCCATCGTCAGTGGCGGGCAAGGGACAGCCGAGGGAAAGATCGCTGCCCTTCGTGCCGCTGGCATCGAAATTGCTGAAACTCCATCGGACATGGCCGATGCCCTCATCCGTCGGATGAATCGCTAGTCAGCTTCCACACAGATCACCCACCTCACAACAAAGCCAAAGAAAATGACCGTCATCGCCAAAGGACTCGAAGGGATCATCGCGAACTCCACCTCCATCAGCGACGTGCTAGGAGAGGAAGGAACCCTCATCTACGCCGGTTATAACATCAATGAACTGGCCGGCAAGGTGAGCTACGAGGAGGTCATCTACCTGCTATGGCATGGAGAACTCCCGAACAAGGCTCAGCTTGAGGCCCTCCATGTAGAGCTTGGATCCCTGCGCGAACTTCCCCAAGGTGTCATTGATTTCATCCTCACGGCCCCCAAGGATGCCAACCCCATGGATGTCATCCGGACCGGAATCTCCATGCTCGGTCTCTACGACAAGGTCTCCACCGGCGATATCGACCCGGCAAAGAACCGCCACCGTGCAACCTCCATCACCGCCAAGGTCGGAGTTATTTCCGCCTACTACCACCGCGCACGACTAGGCAAGGATCTTCCTCCGGTCCGCAAGGATCTCGGCGAGGCCGCTCACTTCCTCTATCTACTCAACGGGGTGGAACCAACCGTCGAAGCCGCCAAGACCCTCGATGTGGCCTACGTCCTGCATGCCGACCATGGCATGAATGCCTCTACCTTCTCCGCACGAGTCACGATCGCCACCCTGAGCGATATTTACTCAGCCGTCACATCGGCCATCGGCACCCTCAAGGGCCCCCTTCACGGCGGAGCTAACGAGGGTGTGATCCACATGCTTCAGGAAATCGGTGATGAGATGAAAGTCGATGGATGGGTCGAGCAGGCACTCGCCACAAAGAAGAAGGTCATGGGCATCGGTCACCGGGTGTATAAGACACTCGACCCCCGCGCCCCTCACCTCCGCGCCATGGCCATCCAACTTTGCGAACAACTCGGCGAAGGAAAGTGGATCCGCATGTCGGAGCGCATCGCAGAACTCATGAAGGAGCGCAAGGGACTGAACGCCAACGTCGATTTCTACTCGGCCACCGTCTATTACTCCTTGGGGCTGCCGACCGACATGTTCACACCGATCTTCGCGATCGCCCGCACTTCCGGATGGACGGCACACATCCTTGAGCAACTCGTCGATAACCGCCTCTACCGACCGCTCAGCGAGTATGTGGGTCCTGCGGTCGGCAAGCTCGTTGCTCCATTGGAGCAGCGGGCTTAAAAGAACGATCAAAGAAGCCTGAGACGAGGGTTCAATTCCCTCCATCCGCTTACCTCTTAGAGGCTTATAGAATGAGCCTCTACAGCCGATCAGAAATCAGTGTAACTGAGAATGTAACTTTTTTCTGAATGCACCCTCCCCAAGTGGGATTGCCTTTGGGTGGTGCTTGAGATCCCAGTGGGCGGTATCGATGCCCACAAAAATTGTAGGACTCACGATCTATTGGGGACGGTCGCATTTCCCTCTGATCTGAAAAACGATCGTTTCCGAGGCGCGGTGAGATTGGATGCAGGTCTATGCGGCTGAGCGAAGCCATAGGAGTTCCTACGGCAACCGATGGCCAACGCTACTATCCGCCAATTCTCACAAGCCCCTATAATCCGGCAGCCGCGGCGGTGTCCGTAAGTAAAAGCGCATTCGCTTGATCAATCCTTCCCCCGGGAATGGAATGATCAGCAGCTTTTAGTTTCACGATCATCGGGATCTTAGCGGCACCCGTGGCAAGCCACATGATTTTTCGGGATCGGTTGATCATCGGATAGGTGAGGGTCATTCGTCGGCGATCCTGATAGAGGTGCACCGGATCGGTAAGCGCCACGTCGCGATCGGTGACTTCAAGAACGGGATCGTTCGGAACCAAGGATGCGGTATGTCCATCCGGTCCCAGACCGAGGTGTGCCATATCAAGCGTTGGAGGATTTCCACAGATCTCCTGAAGGACTCTCTCATACTCCTTGGCTCCCTCCACGGGATCCGCGGCATTGACCGGCATGGCGTGGATGTTTTCCTTCGGGATCGGGGCATTCCCAAGAA
>CAIKFI010000007.1 GCA_903826635.1 uncultured Spartobacteria bacterium
AGAGCTCCGCAGATCTGCAGCAGACCGATCACTCCCCGCTCGGCGGAGAAGCCGAAGCGGATAAACTCTTTTTTCAGGTGCCGGGAGGTAAAGCAGCCCAAGCCGTATGCCAAAAATGACAAGGCTGAAAAAAGTATGATCGGTTCCTTCAATCAGGTCAAAGTAGAGAAAAGTTGCCCAATCTCCTAAAACAATCTCCATGCAGGTGCCCCTCCCCTTCTAATCTTGTTCTGAAGAAGTTGTCATAGCGAAAGTCCGTGGACTGATCGGGGAATCGAATCAGTAGCAGAATGTTTCCCCGGATGCCCTTGAGATGATACCCGACAAGCTGAAGGTGCGTTCAGGGAGTAGAGCAGACCCACGGAAACGACTTTTATCCCCTTTATCGTATTGACCTAAATATCAAGAACAGGGCAATCCCAAGCACTGCAATCAGGATAAAAGGACGATTGAGAGATGCTCGTTTCTCAGAGCGGGTCATTTTTTCCCAGGATATTCCATGAGTCTTTAGGTGGATTCCTCGATTTCGACGATCAAGGTCTTGGATTGATTTGTGCAGTTTGGCACTTTCCCGAATCCATTGCTCTTCCTTCCGCTTCCTGATTAGCCTTCTCATTCGATGCTCTCTTTAGTTGAGTCTTTATTCGCATCATGACAATGAAACTACGCAACAGGCTGATCGCTCTGGTCTGCCTCTTCATCTTCTTGGCAATCGGGGCCTTCCTGCTTCTGAGTTCCTCATCAAGAAAACCTTTTGCCATTATTCTATTTATCGGGGATAACGTCACCTCTCCCGTGTTGGGTGCAGCGAGACTCTTTAACGGGGGCGCCGAAGCACGTCTCCAACTTGAGGATTTCCCCTACTCGGCAATGAGCCGCAATGCAGCCAATGATTTCTCCATTCCTGATGCGGCTTCGGCTTCCACGGAGATCGCCGCCGGTGTTCGTGTGAACAAGGGAAGTCTCAGTGTCGATCCGAACGGACTGAAGCTTCCCTCCCTTCTCGAACTTGCCTCACTCAAGGGACGCGCCACCGGACTGATCACCACGGGAGACATTTTAGGAACGACCGCCGCGAGCTTCTATGCCAAGACGCTCAATGGCGAAAACCGCTCTGATCTGCTGCACCAGTTCTGCTCGCATGCTCCCTTTGATTTCGTCGCTGGCAATGGATCGGGTGATTTTACTTCCTCTCAAAACAACACGACCAATCCCCCTGCATCGCCATCGTCGAACACCACGCTCCCCCCGGGTGATGGTCTTGTGGAGAAAAACTTGCAGTCCAATGGGATCTCGATCCTCCACTCGCTGGAGGAACTGGAGAAGCAGCCGTTTTGGAAAAAGACACCTCTTCTCACCCTACTCTCACCCACCGCCAACCCGGAAGGCCTCCCCAATACCTCCGCCCTCTCCGACCTTGTCAGGATAGCAATACGCAATCTCCAGTCGAACGGACAAGGCTATCTCTTGGTCGTTGATGATCCGAGGATCGGGCAAGCCGCCATCTCCAACGATGCCGAGTCCATGTTCCAGAGAGTACTGGCCTTCGACCAAGCGGTCTCGACGGCACGTCGCTATGCTGGGGAGAAGGCACTGATCATCGTCACGGGCAGGGAGACACTCGGAGGACTTCAACTGAACGGGTATCCCTTTCTGGGAGACAAGGGAGTGGCTATCCTGGCTATCAACAATCAGGGATATCCCTCGCTCAGTTGGTCAACAGGCCCCGGATTCGATCCGGACAAGAGTGCCGACCTTACTCACCATAAAAAATCAGCACTTACGAATGCCCCTGCCGGGATCCTGCTACAACCCTCAGCGACAAAGCTTCCCTCCGGTCAAGGGGTTGCTGGTGATGTGTTGACGCTGGGAGTGGGACCGGGATCCGAGAGTCTGCACGGATTCCAGGATCTCATGCAGGTTCATCGACTGATCTTAAACGAACTTTAATCCCGGGTTAATTCGGGAACTGTCAGCCCTTAACTCTCTACTGAAGGAGATGCTCCAGGGAGGGGTCCGGAGGTGATCCCAACTCGAGCGCCTTTTTATAATGCTGCTTGGCCATCATCTTGGCTGGAGGTTTTCCCGTCGCGTAAATGACGGCGAGATTGAACTGGGCATCGGCATATTGTGGATTGATTTCAATCGCCCTCATGATTTCGCTTTCCCCCGCTTTTCCTTTGCCGGATGCAGCTAATACGATGCCGAGGTAGTTGTGGGCGGTGAAATCCTGATCATTGATCGAGAGCGATTTTCTCAAAACTTTTTCAGCATTGTCGTAGCGCTGTTGCCTGTAGTGTACAATTCCAAGTGTCGTCAGCGCAAAGGAGCTGTCCTTGGATTTTTCAGCCGCTTTCTTAAGGGACTCTTCGGCCTCGTTCATTTTGCCCAACTGGAACTGGACGACTCCAATATTTGAGAGGGCAAAGTAGTCGTCTGGGGAGATCTTGAGAGCCTCCTGGAAGGTGTTCTCTGCCTGGATGAAATCCTGCCTGTCAAACTCCTCCTTGGCCTGAGCCAGCAGTTCCTTGAATTTCCCCTGCCAGACCATTCCAGTGGAATTGGTTGCCGCCCCTGGAGAATCCTTTGAAGACTCTTTGCCGGACATCTTTCCAGGATTGACATCGGCTTTTTCCTTGTTCGTTGGCTGGATCATCGGGGCTGCCACGGCAGCCACAAGTTTTTCCGAAGAGGGCTCGTTGACACTCAGTTCGGCATCTTTAAAAAGGGATCGCTCCTCGGGAGACAAAGGCGAGGCCGGGGCCGAGAGAATGCTGATCTGGGCGGCAAGGGAGTCGGATTGGACGTTGAGCCGCTTAAGCTCCTCATCCATGAGTCGACGGGCCTGCGCCTTCTTGGATTCCTCCTTGATCTGCCTGAGCACGATTCCACGAAGCAGTGAGTTCTCATCCATGATCTGCTGATCGGCTGCCCCGGCCTTCCTCTTTTTCCTGAGAAGAGCGATCTGCGAATCCTTGGACGCGAGTTGATCCTGGAGATCCTTGAGCTGATCCGCACCATGGGAGTTCAGTTTTTGAAGGGTCTCAACTTTTTTATTGGCAGAGGCAAGCTCGGCTTGAATTCCTGCGGCCTGGCTGCGCGCCTCGGTCAGGGCTTTTTCCTTTTCCTGGAGGGTTTTCCCCTGGTCGGCACTCAGCTTGCTGAGATCAGCGATTTTCTGCTGAGAGTCGTTGAAATTCTTGGCATTGAGATCGACCTGTTCCTGAAGTTTTTTTAATTGATCCTGAAGCGCCGTGGCATCCTGCCCCTTCTCAATCTGCGAGGCCATGCGATCAAGCGCCGCTTTGAGCTGTTCCTGAAGGGAGCTGTTTTGCTTCTGAAGCATCTGCTTGGAATCGTTGGCTGCAGCGACCTTACGCTCGGCTTCGGCGCGGTCTGCCTCTGCGGTCTTCATTCCCTCGGCAATTTTTGAATTCGCCTGATCAAGTGCTTTCTGGTTCTCCGCAATCCGCGATTTCAGATCATCGGCCTCTTTGATCATGGGGGCCGATAGGACGGCTTGCTGGCTTAGGGCGGAGATCGATTGGGAAGCCTGGTCCAACTTGACACGCAGGTGCGTCTGCTCTTCCTCCAACACTGCCTTGTCGGAGTTTGCGGCATCAACAAGGCGCCTCTCGGTGGCCCGTGCCACGCTCTCCGCCTTCTTCGATTGCTCGGCATCATCGCGAGCCTTAACAAGATCCTTGGCCCCTTGAGCGAGTTTATCCTTCATCGCTGCAAGTTCTTTCTTCAACTCGTCATCCTGCACTTCAAGACCTTTGACCTTTGCGGCCTCCCTTGCAGCCTCGGCGAACCTGACAACTTTGTCCGACAAGGCGTTCCTCTCCTCCTCCACAGCCATGAGATCGGCCTCGGAATTTTTGGATGCGGCGTCGCTCTGCTTGAGCCTTGTCTCGAGATCCTTTACACGAACCTGAAGGGGGGCAACCTGAAGGGAGAGTTTTTTCAGATCTTCAAGCTGGCCCGAGGTGCTGGCTATCTGCTTCTGGAGTTCCTCATTTTTCTTAGTGGAATCATCGGCCAGTTTCTCGGAATACTCCGCTCTGGCGCTGAGTTGCTTGAGAGACTCCCTGTTCTTCTCAACTTCCGCGGTGAGTTTTTCGATTTTTTGTTTGGATCCTGAGGCGGCGACGATCTGATCCTGGGCATCATGCAGTTTTGCAACGAGGGAGGAGGTCTCGTCCGCAGATTTCTTGGCAAGCTGCTGATACTGCTCGTCGGCAGCGAGTTTGTCAGCCACGGCATCATTGAGTTTCTTCTGGAGCGTCTTGAGATCGTCCGCCCATGAGGCGCGCGCCTTGAGATCCCTCTCCAGATCGGAGATCCGCCGCTTGGCCACATCCAGCTGGTTGGTCAACTCCGAGCGCTTGGCAACCCAATCAGCGTTCTCAAGATCGCCCGACCTCTTTTTCTGCAAGCCAAGAGACTCCTGGGCAGTCTTGAGCTCGTCCTGAAGTTCATTAATCTGGCGGCGCAGTTCACGCGCTTCGGCCGATGAATTTGTTGTCGCACGCCTGGTACCGGGATCGACTCCCGAGGGAGGGACGATCGTGATGCTGGGCCCTTTCACCGGAGGTGCAGAAGGTACTTCTGAGTCGGCGATCGGATCCTTTGGGGTATACGTCGCGGTTGTCCCGTCGGCTCCACTAGCGGCGCCATTATCTCCCTGGAGTCGATCAACGGCCTCCAGGGTTTTCTTGAGACGGTATTCAACAACCGGTTTCTGCCAGGAGGGATCTCTTTTACTGATCTCCTGAAGAAGGCTGACAGCAAATTGATATTTTTTCAGGGCCTCCTGGTTGCTTCCCTGACGCTCCAGCTTCTCACCCTGCTGAAAGCTTTGATAGGCGTTTAAAAACTGATCCGAAGAGTCCGCTGCTGCGGCAAGCCCGATCAGTCCGAAACACAAAAAAATGAGAAACAGCAACAGGCGTGGCATGAAAATAAAGTCGGATCTAGTTCACTAGACCCTTCAGAATGAAAGATCAAACACCCTCTTATCAGGCTTGGAAAGAACGCATTCCCTCTTTTAAACGCTTCATGACGAAAAATTCACCAAGTGTGGATTGACAGCTTCTGCCCTTGGGTTCGTAATGACTTGAATCTCCTTCCCCCTAATAGCTCCATATATGGAACAATTGCTTGATCAGCCGGTTCTTGTACTCAACAGATTGTGGCAAGCTATCAATACGTGTTCGGCACGCAGGGCGATGACACTCCTTTACCAGGGGCATGCTCAAGTTGTTGCCGTGGATGGCGGGAGTAATTTCCTGACGCATGATTTCAGAAGTTGGAGTGATTTTTCGCTGATCAACCCGGAACCCCGGATGCTTCAGACAATCTCGTTCAGGATCAGGGTGCCCCGGATTATCGTCCTCTGCCTTTTTGAACGTCTTCCGAAGAAAGAGGTGAAGTTCACAAGGTTGAATGTTTTTGAGCGCGACAAAAACATGTGCCAATACTGTGGAAATCACTTTGATAGGAGCAATCTCAACATTGATCACGTTCTCCCTCGCGACCGTGGCGGACAGACAACCTGGGAGAATGTTGTCTGCTCGTGTATTCCCTGCAATACCCGCAAGGGAAACAGGCTTCCGCACGAGGCTAGGATGCAGTTGCTAAAAAAACCGAAGCGCCCAAAGTGGAGACCCTTCGTCAATATCACATTCGCCGGAGGGGTAGATGAAAGCTGGAGTCATTTCATCGACCTTGCCTACTGGAATGTCGAGTTGGGTGAGGAGTAACCTCACTCCGCCGGGTTTTTGACCCGTCAGTGAGCGGCCTGATCCAACCCTTTCACAAGGAAACCACCGTGGAATCGCCCGCAATCAACCACCTCATTCCTTGCCGATTCAAGGCTCGGGCAACTTCATGTTGCGGGTGCCAAATCTACCAAGGACCGCAAGCCTCAACGCTCCTTGAGCTAAAATTCTATCAACCTGAAGTCTAATCAATCCCGACTATTCAAGCCGTAATCGCCTGGACGAATTCCTCGAAGAAAGGCGCAGCATCACGGGGACCGGGAGAGGCTTCGGGGTGAAACTGAACGGCTTTGACGGCTTTAGTGCGATGACTGATTCCTGCGACCGTTCCATCATTGAGATGGCGGTGCGTCACCTCAAGTTCGGCGGGCAATCCCGCCTCATCGACTGCATAACCGTGATTCTGGGAGGTGATAAGAACCCGACCGCTTCTTAAATCCATCACGGGTTGATTGGCTCCACGGTGACCGAACTTGAGCTTGTAAGTCCTTGCGCCAAAAGCAAGCGAGAGAATCTGATGACCCAGGCAGATACCATACACCGGTTTCTGCTCCGCCAAGAGGCGGGCGGTCTCATGAGCCGACTTGAGAACGTCCGGATCGCCGGGTCCGTTCGAGAGAAAAAAACCATCCGGATTGTGTGAGAGCGCCTCTGCAGCAGTGGTGGCCGGAGGAACCACCAGCACACGCATTCCGTGAGCGCGAAGCAGTCTGAGAATGTTCCTTTTCACACCGAAATCATAGAGAACCACCAGTGGCTCCCTGCCAAGGGAAGCGAGCCTGGCGGAGGCAGATTTTGTTCTGATGCTCTCCTTCAACTCAGGATCCCATTCGTAAACAACCTTCGTCGACACTTCCCCCACGAGGTCAAGATCCTCAAGTCGCGGAGCCGTTTTTGCCGAATTGACTGCGTCTTCAAGACGGCTCCCGTCGGCACAAAGACAGGCCCTCATGGCTCCCTGAGTCCGAAGATGAAGGGTTAGTGACCTGGTGTCGATTCCCGCTATGGCAGGTATGCCGTTCTTCTTAAGGTAAGATGAAAGCTCGTCCATGGAGCGCCAACTGCTTTTGACCCGTGAGAGCTCCTCCACCACAAAGCCACTGACTTGGGGATGTCCGCTTTCGCCATCGGATGGATTAGTTCCGTAGTTGCCGATCAGGGGGTAGGTCATGGTAACGATTTGCCCCCTATAGGATGGGTCGGTGAGCACTTCCTGATAGCCGCTCATGGAGGTATTGAAGCAGACCTCACCCAAGGCGTTCTGGGAGGCTCCTATGGAATATCCGTGAAAAACGCGCCCATCTTCTAATGCGAGAAATGCAGGGGATTCTTTCGTTGTGTCGGTCATGTATTTTGTCTGAAAAAAACGGTCTTCACTTCACCATGCCATCCTTTTCCGTGCAACCAGATTACCATGACAAAAGGAAAAGGGGATGGTTGCACCATTCCCTTGTGTTTTCTACGCTCAATGCCCCGTGGAGAAGTTTTCTCAATCAATGCGCCTCTTAGCACTCGTAGCCCTTGGGGGTTTTTTGCCTCTGGTGACGTCGCAAAATGCCATGGCCCAGACGATCTCAAAGTCAGCCGATGGTTTTGATCTCCCGGTATCCCCGCCGAATGGAGCCGGCTTTTACAAATCCCGCGGTTTCAAACCCGGCACCCACCTCGGTGAGGATTGGGTCACGGATGGTGGTAGCGCCAAAGGCTTCAGACTGCCGGTTCACGCAATCGGTAACGGCATCGTCGTGCTTGCCAGGGATATCCATGTCGCCTGGGGTAATGTCGTGATCGTGCGACATGCTTGGATCGAGGAGAAGCAACTTCACTTTGCCGACTCTCTCTACGCCCACCTTGACAGGATGAATGTCAGGGAGGGGCAGCAAGTCGGCAAGGGTCAGCAGATCGGGGCGATCGGGACTAATCACGGCATGTATCCACCGCACCTTCACTTCGAGATCCATAAGGATCTGGGGATTGGTGTGAACCACTCCGCCGGTCATCGCGACCTGAGTGGATACTGGATTCCAACCGAGTTTGTCATGGCGCGCCGTCACCTTGCAGGAGGAGGACGAAAGGTTCCGACACCAACTGCTAATTTTCTTTTGCCCACAACGGATCACCCCTGGAAACTTGGACGTTTTCTCTGGCATCGACCGAAAAGCCCGTCTTCTAAATCGGCCGCATCGTCCAAATCCTCAGAACTGCATCGCTCCGGGACATCATCTCCATCACATCATTCCACGAAGCACAAAAAAGCCGTGCACCATGCAAAAACCAGTGCCGGAACAGTCAAAGCGAACCCCTAGTCAAAACCAGATCGTATTTTTTATTTCAGGAACCGAGTTAGCCAGTGATTTCATCTTGAGGCCCAGCCAATCACAAGGGGAGCGAATCAAGCCGCAGGAGTGGCAACATCGCGACGCTCTTTAGGCTGGGCGACGCGAAGCCCGGAATTCCAGGGAGTCCACCAACGCCAACCAACTCGCCTCGATAATATTGTCGGAGACACCGACCGTCCCCCAGGATTCGGAGCCCTCACTGGAGAGAATGTGCACACGCGTTCGCGCAGCGGTGCCACGACCTCCATCAACGATCCTCACTTTGTAATCGCTAAGCCTGATCGAGGAGATCCAGGGATGCATCTCTTGAAGAGAATTTCGGAGTGCGGCATCTAGCGCATTCACGGGCCCGTCGCCCTCGGCGCTGGTCTCTGTGGATTTTCCATCGTGATTCAGGGTCACGCGGGCCTTGCAGGTCGTCGAGGAGCCTGATGCATCTCGATGAAAGCTGCAGTCATACCCCGCAATCTCGAAGAGGGGAAGATGCAGACCGAGTTCCTTGCGGATGAGAAGTTCCAACGAAGCATCGGCCGCTTCAAACTCAAACCCCTCCGATTCAAGGGACTTGATCCTCTCGAGAACGCGGAGAACAGCCGGATCATCTTTGGAGAGGGTTAGACCCAGTTTCTGAGACTTGAGCAGGATGTTACTCCGACCAGAGAGTTCAGAGACCAGGATATTCTGCCGGTTCCCCACGGACGAAGGATCGATGTGCTCGTAGGCGGCGGCGGTCTTAGCCACAGCGTTCACATGCATCCCCCCCTTGTGGGCAAAAGCAGTCACGCCGACAAAGGGCGCCCGCGAATCAGGTTGGCAGTTGGCCAACTCGTCAACAAACAGGGATGTCTCGCGAAGAAGGGAGAGGTCGGGCACTGCGTTGAAACCCATCTTGAGTTGGAGGCAGGGAATGATCGTGGTCAGGTTGCAGTTGCCGGTACGCTCCCCGAACCCATTCATGGTTCCCTGGATCTGAAGGGCCCCTGATCGAACGGCCGCCAGGGCATTCGCGACTCCCAGGCCGCAGTCGTTATGGGTATGGATCCCGACCTTGCCCGGATATTTCGCCGCCACCGCCCTTGTGATTTCGGAGACCTCGTCTGGCATCGTGCCTCCGTTCGTGTCGCAGAGGATCAGCATGTCCGCACCGCCGCGTGCTGCGGCATCGAGAGTGGCCATGGCAAACTCCGGATCATCCTTATAACCGTCGAAAAAATGCTCCGCATCGTAGAAAACCTCCCGGCTATGGGATTTTAAAAAGAGAACGCTATCGTTAATCATGGCGATGTTCTCCGAGTGCGGCACGCCGAGAACCTTGTTCACCTGAAGTTTCCAACTCTTTCCGAAGATC
>CAIKFI010000008.1 GCA_903826635.1 uncultured Spartobacteria bacterium
CCTGCCCCTTGGTTATTGGCTCCGATCCCGACGGTTCCGCTGCTGATTGTAACAGTTCCTAGTGTATTGCTCATGCCGAGGGTAAGCGTTCCTGCGGCAGCCTTGACAAGGTTGGAGGAGGTCAACGATCCGCCGCTGAGTGCGACCGTGCCGGTCGAATTACTGACCGTCAGTCCGTTTGCCGTAATCCCCGTGTTGGTGAGGGCAATGGTTGACGCATTGGTAATGTAGGCCGAGTCGTTTTGTGAGAATGTGCCAGCTGGTGATCCACTTGAATTGGTGGACCAAGAGGATGCTGTCGTGTTCCAATTGCCCGATGCACCGCCGATCCAATACTGGAGAGATCCCGAAGACGTCACCACATCGTAGGCATTAAGGACGAAGGGGTTGGCAGACAGCGCTGTCGATGAAGCGCCAGTAGAGGTTGCTCCCCAATATACTAGAGCGAAGTAGTAGGTGCTACCGGCAGAAATTTTAAGGTTGTTGGCTCCCCCAGTGAGCGCTGTTCCCCATCCTCCGGACGAAGCAATGTTTACGTTCGTAGCGTTTGCAGCGACGCTACCGGTGCCGCCGATAGCTGTCCAGCCGTTACTTCCTCCGACTCCGCCTGAAGAGGAGGCGTTAATCGGCCCGTTGCTACTATAAACAAATCCCCAATTACTCACGCAGGTTGCCCCCCCGCTCAGATACCCCCAACCTGACGCATTGGTCAGGTAGATGTCGGTACCAGCGGCAGCTGTGATCGAAAACTGTACCAAGTTGTTTGAGGCAACTGCAGCAGAAAGGGTTGCTGCTGTGGTTGATTGCTCGTAAAGTACAAAGCCCTTTGTTGAGGCCGTCACCTTGGTGCCGAATCCGTAGACGCTCATTGCGGTATCGGTGATTCCTGTCGTTCCTGGTCCTGCTATCACTCCTGTTGCACTTACAGCCGTGCCGTTGGTCAAAATACCTGATGAGTTTGTAGCAGTAAGAGTCTGTGAGCCACCAATTCCTGTACTGACTGTAGGCGTAAAGGTGAACGTGATGCCGTTATTCGTGGTCACTCCAGCCATGGAGTTTGCCGCGACCGGGAACAATGATGCGACAGCCACTGCAGCCAGCGCCTTGAGTAGGTTTTTGTTTTGGGTTTTCATTTTTATTTATCTGGGGGGTTGTTTTCTTTGTTTCTGGCTGTCTGGCTGTCTGGCTGTCTTTATTGGTTTTCTTTTTTAATTCCTGATTGCTTGATGGTTTCGTGGGAAAATCTTTCCGCTTCAGCGGTTGATGAGCGTCAGGATTCCTGACTGGCTTAACAGGCTTTCGGAAGAGCTGTAAAATGACTTGCTCCTCGCGTTGATGGAGGATTTGAGGCCGTCCAGACTGGCTTTGGCAGGCGAATTGTCGGACGAGATTGGGTGCCTAGGGGTATGCATAGGGGGATATGTACTTTCCTTCTTACTTCTCTTTTCCGTCCTTGTCAAAAAAAATTTAATCAATTTGCTTATTTCTTTGAAGGCTTGAAAACGAGCTTCTTGATGACGGGTTGGCTTCCTTCGTCACCCCTCCTTCTCATTCATCAACCATGGCCTGTTTTTTATCCGATCCTATTGTTCGTCGTTCTGTTGGGGTTCGATCAAGCCCACTCGAAATCGTTGCACCCCTAAAACAGGTGTGTGTGTTCTGGGCAATCTCAAGTCGTCGCGGATCCTGTGATCGTTATGCCTATTGCCCTCCTCTCATGGCTGGACGGGAGGAGGCGTCTCTTTTCGGAGTAAGGCCTTGTCAAGATTTTCACGCGCTTGTGCGTAGTTGGGGTCAAGTTTGATTGCTTCCCGGAACTGAGCGATCGCTCCCTCTTTGTCTCCCTGATGAAGCAAGATGCTCCCCAAATTGTTGCGAGTGATGGCGTCTCGGGGGTAGAGCCGCAAGACTTCACGGAATTCGGACGCAGCCTCTTCAGCCCTACCCATCTTGAAGAGTGCTGACCCTAGATTACAGCGAGTCTCTTTTTTTTCACCATATCGGAGGGTCTCACGATATTCAGCCACCGCCGCGTCCAGTCGTCCCTGCCGGAGGTAGACTGTCCCCAGCGTGTGCCTCGATTCGGTGTCATTGGGTGCCAGCCGGAGGGCCTCCTTGAGGATCGGGATCGCCTCCTGCATCCGTCCCTCATCCAACAAGGCCAAGGCCAACTGATAATCGGCCAACTCATTCTCGGTGGTGACGCTAATGGTGTGCCTCCAGAGGTTTTCATTATCGGCCCAGAGGGAGGCCTGTCTCCAGGAGAGGGCCGTCAGGGTTGCGAGGATCGCAAGGGTGACGCTTAAGATCACTCCAAGCGCCACAGGCGTGTTTTGCTTCCTTCCCCTCCATCGCGCTCCTTTGGTCCCCTCCTCCGCTCCCCAGACCAGAGCGATCAGGATGCCGATTGTGGGCAGGTAGGTGTAGCGGTCCGCATAGGCCTGGCTTCCCACCTTCAGGATCCCGATCACGGGAAGTA
>CAIKFI010000009.1 GCA_903826635.1 uncultured Spartobacteria bacterium
ACCGTCGAAGGTCACCACAGTGTTGCTGTCTGTGTAGAAGTTCTTGTTAGCGGTTCCAACAGAGATATTTGCTGTGGCTCCTGTGTTCGTGAACTCAAGGGATGTTCCTGCGGTCGTGCTGTTGACGCGCACTGCACCACCCACGTTGATACTGTTCATTTTGTAGGCAGCCTGAGTGGCAAGGTTCAGTGTTCCGGTGTTAGTCGCGCTACCGAATCCTGTGAGGATGCCACCACCGAGTGAGTTGGTTCCCACGGCATTGATGACACCATCTCCTGCGGAGAGGGTTCCGATCGTGTTGCTGCCAGAGAGAGTCAGTGTGCCCACGCCGTTCTTGCTGAAGACTTTGGTTGTGCTGATATTGCCTGAGAGCGTGATCGACCCACCGTTGCTGGCGATCTGAGCTGCTGTGCCGTCGTAAACGGACCCCACGGTCACTTGGAAGTTTGCGCTGGAGGCAAGGTTGCCGGTGAGTGTCGCAGAACCGGTGGCCGAGTTAATGATCTGCCCGTTGCCGGTGCTGGCCGTGCTGAACGCAGTTCCTGAGTTGGTGATGTTGTTAGCGAGTGTCTGACCGTTCAGGTCAAGGACCTGCTGGGTCGCCGTGCTTCCTGCCAAGATGATGGTCCCGGTTCCGAAGGCTGTTCCGCTTCCGACCAGCGTGCGTCCGCCGTTGATGGTGGTGTTGCCTGTGAAGGTGTTGTTACCGCTGATTGAGTTCGTGGTCTGGGTGGCGTTGCCGATAAGACCTGTTCCAGATAGTGTCAGTGTCGCTCCACTACCGGCAAGGCTTGCCGAGATCGTGGAGTTGCTGGCTGAGAAAGAGGTCCCGCTCACCGTGCCACTACCCGTGAGTGAGGAGTTATTGACCACAACAGCTGCCGCTCCTTGGTTATTAGCTCCGATGTCCACGCTTCCACCGCTGATTGTGACCGCCCCCAGTGTGTTGCTCATGCCTAGGGTAAGCGTTCCTGCGGCAGCTTTCGTTAAGTTGGAAGAGGTCAATGATCCGCCGCTGAGTGCGACCGTGCCGGTAGTATTACTGACAGTCAGACCAGATGCCGTAATCCCCGTGTTCGTGAGGGCAATGGTTGACGCATTGGTAATGTAGGCCAAGTCGTTCTGTGAGAACGCATCTGTTGGTGATCCACTTGAGTTGGTGGACCAAGAGGATGCTGTCGTGTTCCAATTGCCCGATGCACCGCCGATCCAATACTGGAGAGATCCCGAAGTTGTCACCACGTCGTAGGCCTTTAGAATGAAGGGGTTGGCACTTAATATCGCAGACGCTGAACCAGCTCCCGTGGCCCCCCAATAGGCGATAGCGAAGTAGTAGGTGCTCCCCGCTGAAATCTTGAGGTTCGATGTGGAAAGCGCTGTTCCCCACCCTCCCGTCGTTGCCACACTTGAATTTGTTGTCAGTATAAGGTTGGTCACTGAATTACCGATTTGGGTGAAGCCGTTCGCCCCGCCAAAACCTGTATCCGCGGCTGCATTGATCTGACCATTGGTGCTGTATATAAAAGCAAAGTCATTGACCGCATTATTTGAGTTGGCATTTGCGAAACCAAATCCCGTTGCATTGGTCAGATAAATATCTGTTCCCGTTGGCGCGGTAATCGCGAATTGAATAATGAGGTTGGAATTAACAGCCGCCGTGAGTGTGGTTGGAACCACAGTTCCCTGATATGGGACGATGCCCGTGGATGAAGTCGTCGCCCTGGTGCCGTATCCGTAGATTGTTAACGCGGTGTCAGTGATGCCCGTGACGCCAGGGCCGGCGATTACACCTGTCGGACTCACGACGGCTCCGTTGGTCAAGATGCCAGAAGCGTTGGTTGCAGTGAGTGTATTGCCCGTAGCACCTGCGCTGGATGTCGGCGTAAAGGTGAACGTAATGCCGCCATTCGTGGTGATGCTGCCTGCTTTTGCCGCGACCATTCCTGCCAGAGTGGTGGCAGTAGCAATGACTGCGATGAGTAAGGTCTGTGCGCTACGCGTCGCGTCCAACCTAAATGCTTTTACCGATGGGGGGAATATGTTCATGTGCTTAGATTTTTTTGAATTTGAAAAAAAATAGTTTTTTTTGTTCCCCATTGCAACTGAAAAGTTTTTTTTCTTTTATTTTAGCGGTTGGGGCTGATTCCCCCCCCCCGGGCTCGTTGGAATTCCAGGATCTCCTGCGCTTCTTGTTTTTCCAACCCTTGCTGCATTTGCTCCCGCTGGCAGTGCGCCAGGTTCTCTTGGGCCGTCGTGTATCGTGGATCCAATCTGACTGCCTTTCTGAATTCTCCCTCCGCCTCCTTAAACCTTCCGGCCTTGCGCAGGGCGACTCCCAGATTATTGCGGGCGGTGGCATCCCCCGGTTCGACGGACACTGCCCTGCGATACTCGTCGATCGCAGCCTCCAACCGTCCCAATGTCACGAGCACCGCTCCGAGATTGCAGCGTGCGGCAAGGTCCTCCCTGATCGCCAAGGCCTTCTGATATTCGGCGGCGGCCTCCTCCAGACGACCCTGACCATGGAGCGCCCTCCCGACATTATAGTGTGCCTGGGAGTTTTCCGGATAGGCTTTTAGCAAGTTTTCAAAGAGCTTGGGTTGCTCTTTCAAATCGCTGTGCTCGAGAATCAATCCTGCCAGACCATTCATGGCGGCAGGGCAGGCGGGATTGAACTGCAGGGCTCGCTGGAACCTCTGCATCGCCTCATCCGGCCTCCCTTGCTGGGCTAAGATGCCGCCCAAGCAGGTCAGAACGGTGTCATTCTCCCCAGTGCAGGCAAGGGCGTGCTTCCAAAGGGTTTCACTGTTACGCCAGTGGGAGACCTGCCTGAAAGAGACCGCCACGAGGGCTAGCAGCACTGCACAAACTCCGAGGGCCATGACCTTGGCGTCATTCCTCACTCTTCCCCCTCTCCATTCCCTAGTGACCTCCTCAACTCCCCAGACCAGTGCAATCAGGATGCCTATCATCGGCAGGTAGGTGTAGCGGTCGGCGTGAGCCTGTTCTCCGGATTGCAAGATCCCGATCACCGGTAACAACGTCCCCAGATACCAGAACCAGCCGACCCCAACATAAGGGCGCATCCTCCACCAACGTAGCGCCAACCAGGTCATCCCCATCAGGATCAGCAGAGCCAAAAGCACTCCGGGCCATGCCATCTTGGCGCCCGGATGGGGGTAAAAGACCGCCAAACCGAAGGGCCAGAGCATCTGTCTCAGGTAGAGAGCGTAGGATTCCAAGGCATTCGCCACCCGGAATACCAGCGGCACATGACTCATGAGGGTGGCATTCCCACCCCCGGAAGCCAAGGAGGTCATCACCGCCACGACTCCGGAAAGCGCAAGCAAGGGCACTTTTTCAAGCAGGAGCCACAGCATGCCACTGCCACGTCCCCATCTCCGCAGAGGCCACCAATCCATCAGAAGTAGGACGCAGGGAAGAGTCACGAGCATGGGCTTACTCATCAACCCCAACAAAAAACAGAGACAGACCAGCAGGTAGTTCCCAAGGTTGCGGGGTCGGCGTGCATAGCGTGTGTAGGCCGCGAGGGTGAGGAGGAAGAAGAGTCCGCTGAGCACGTCCTTGCGCTCGGTCACCCAGGCCACGGACTCGGCCCGGAGGGGGTGAAGGGACCAGAGCGCCGCCACCAGCGCACTCCTCCAGAAGGCCCCAGTCATGGACCGGAGCACCAGAAACAGTAGCACGGTATTCATGGCATGGAGCAATACGTTGACAGCGTGATGGGCACCCGCGTGGAGCCCGAATAATTCAACATCCAACATGTGCGATCCCATGCTGAGCGGCCTCCAGAAATCGATACCGATCCCACCTGGAACGATGCCGGCCAGCATGACCCATCGGAGGTTATCCAACGAGAGCCCCCGGAGCACGTGGGTATTCTCAGTCACATACTCGTTGTCATCATAATCGACAAAGTCGAAGTGATAGGCCTGCCCATAGACGCAGAGCACGAGGACGATCAGGGACAGGCAGACCAGAAGCCCCCACCGCCAATCACGCGGACCCGAAAGCGGGGAGCCGGCGTCAGGGGTCATCGGTTTGACGAGGGTGCATGACGCAAAACCGTCATCATCAGACAAACTTGATCTTTCTCGCGGCAGTCACCACCCCTCTCAGGAGGATGACACCGTGCCTCCAACGGCTGATATTCGTCGTTCCGTAAAAACGCTCCGCGTAGCGCACTGGCACATCGATGATTTTCAAATTCTGCAGGTCTGCACCCAGCAGGAGATCAAAATCCCCAAAGGGATCGAAATCGCCGATTTCAGCACGTCGGGCTTCAATCCTTTGGTAGTCGGAAGCCCATAGCATCTTGGTGCCACAGAGGGTGTCCTTGACCATTTGCCCCAGCAGCCAGGAAAAAAGCATTCCGAACGCCTTGTTGGCGCAGAGGTTTGCAAACTGCATGGCCTTGCCATCCATCGGGTAAACCAGTCTCACCCCATTGGCAACATCCCCCCTTCCCTCCATCAACGCGTTGACGAATTTCGGGAGATCCTCGGGCGGGGTCGTGAGGTCGGCATCCAAAATGACAAACAGGTCTCCCGTGGCAATCCGGAATCCTTCCCTGACGGCGTTGCCCTTACCCTCACCAGTTTGCCTTCGTTTGATGATCTTCCCATGCCGAAACTCATCAGGAAGAGACTGAATGGATTCCCAAGTGCCGTCCTTGGAGTGACCTTCTACGAAAATGAGTTCCATCCCGTCGCCAAGACAGGGCATGCGTTCCAGGATGGTTTCAATACTTCCGGCCTCGTTCCGGGCGGGAATGATCACCGAGACCCGGGGCGACCGGTCGCTCTTCATCCCGGATCGCCGGGCAACGATAAAAATGGCAAGGGAGGCCCAGCCAAAAAACGGGGACAACCATCGGTTCAACCAACGGCTTACAAATTCGAATGGCCCCAAACGGAGGGGAAAAAGAATCCTTCCGTCCCCTTTGAACCCTTCCCAACCCGCCAGCATGAGCAGGTTCATCACGTCGCGGCGGGAGAGCCAACTTTGGGGGAGTTGGCGTGGAGCCAATCCGAGGAATCTCACCAAGGAGAGTAGGGGACGCCAGAGCGTGTTGTAGACATTCAGGATCAGGCGGGTGCCGGGGTGGCTGCACTGATGGAGCCGCCCGAGTAACAACTCGATGTCTCCCGCCTGGTTCAGGACATCGGAGAGAATGATCACATCGAAGGGACCCTCGGGAAGCCCGGCTGTTTCCCCGGCCCCGACCCGCAAGTCCAGTCCGGGGTGACGCGCGCACCCCTTTGCAACGCGCTCGGGTGAGAGATCGATACCTGTCTTGACTCCATTGGGAAGGCCCGCCAGCAGATCTCCCTCGCCACAACCGATCTCAAGAACCCTCGCATCCGCCGGCACCAAACGCCGATAATATTCCAAAATCAGTTGCCGGTAGTATGCAGAAAAGGCGGTGTTATCGGTTCCCTGCGCCTCGAACCTCTCGACTGCACCCAGTTGGGCAAGGGCACCGGGTGAAAGCTCTGGGATGATCTTCATGCGGGTGAGGTGATGTCTAAAAAAGGGGGGCTCAAGACGCTCTGCCACTTCTTGAACTCTGGCAGAGGCTGGGAGATCATTCCTAGAAGTTTTTGAGGTACTCTGATTCGCAGTTCGCGTTATTCGATGAGGGGTTTGAGGGGTTGGCCCCATGAAACCATGGGGATTTTTGATGGATCAAAGGGGCGTGATCTCATGAGGTGTCACTTTTTTTCTTCTTTTTGCATTCCTGGGGTGGACGGAGAGCGGAGATCAGAGTTCAGAGGTCGCGTTGCGACAGATTGATGATTGTTTATTGTTTATTTCGGAATTTTTCAGCAATCACCAATCGGAGGTCGGGCATTGTTCCTTGCTGATTGCTGATGACTCATTCTCATTGTGGATTCGTTGGCGTGGACTTTAACCGACGCATGACCAGATCCAGATTCCGCAGTGCATCCTGATTGGCTGGGTTCAGACGCAGAGATTCTCTGTAGGCTTCGGCAGCTTGTTCCCGATGTTCCTTCATGAACAAGAGATCTCCACGCTTACGGTATGCATCGGAGGCCGTTCTTGCTGCGAGATCGGATTGCCCCGTGCCGGCATAAGCGTCAGCCAAGACAAGCAGTGCCCCCGGGCTCTGGTAGCGGGTCAACTCGCATCCCTGCTGGGCCATCTTCAAGGCCTCCCTAGGGTTTCCTACCGACTCACTTGAGTGTACCGTGAGGATTCTTGCCACCTCATTGTAAGGATCCGGCATCTTCGGTTCCAGATCAATGGCTTGGTGCAGGTGGGCGAGGGCCTCCCCGCTACGCCCCGATGCCTCAAGCAATCTCCCCAGCTGAGTATGGATCTCGCCAGAATCAGGATGCAATTCGAGCGCGGCACGATAGTTTTTTTCAGCACTCCCGTTATCACCAAGAGCCGAATCCGAAAAACCCAAAAAAAGATGTGCCTTGACTGAGTCGGGATGCTTCTGAACGGCATGTTCAAATTCCGTTTGGGCCTCGGGCATCTGACCGGCAATTTCAAGGGCCACGCCCCGCATGAGAAGGGTCTGCGGAGCCTTGGAATCAATCCAATAGGTGGCCACACTGTTCAACGCCCACACACCCATCAGAACGGCTAGCCCGCAGGTGAGGAGTTTCCCTGCACGAGAGACAACCTCCTCCCAACCCACAGCACCCAAGGCACAAAAGGGAACCAGCGCCTGCAGCGCATAGAAGGACTTGGCTGAGGACCATGTCGGCCCGACCACCGTCATGTAGAGGAGTAAAAACGAAAAGGTTGACGCAAGACCGAGCAGGAGGAACCACTCCAAGGAGGGACGTTTGAAAAACCGTGCAACTTGGGACAGAAGGCCAATCATCACAAGCAGTGTCGGGGCAAGTGCCAGGAAGTAGCCCCCACCCATGAGTTCGTAATCCCAGGGTGGGCGATGCAGCAGGTCAGCCTGCCCTCCACAGAGACTGTCGCCAAAAAGGGTGGCGTAGAGTCCGTTGAAAAATCCCCCATAGGAACCGAGAAAGGGTGTCCGGAAGACCTGACCGAAAGCAGCATACCAGCCCGCCGTACGATAGCCCTCGTCCTGCCACCAGTGGTTGCCCGAAATGGAGCTCCAGTTTCCGATCAAGGGGGAACCAAAGTGAGAGGCCACCCGCCAGTAGTGCCAACTGCAGGTGAGCAGGAGTAGGAGCGAGGGAAGGCCGAGCGAGACAAGCCAATCCCTAGGGCGCGAGGTCGATGAGAGTCCCAGTTTAAGAAGCAGGGTGAGAGTAATTACAGGTAGGGCCACGATCGCAGAACTCTTGCTCAAGAGGGCCAACCCTAAAAAGAGACCCAGCAGGGCGTGAATCCCCGGGGTAAACGCGGGAACCCGTAGAATTTTCAGGCAGCAGAGGATGGAAGCACTCATCCAGAGTGCGGCCATCGCTTCGTTGGAGACATAGTGGGTAAGATAAAGCTGCGCGGGTAATGCCGCAGCGAGGAGAAAACCAATAACCCGTGGACCGGCCTTCTTCGGGAAGAGCATTCGGAGGCAACCCATGACTAGGAGTAGTTGGGCAATCGTCACGGCACATCCGAGGAATCGGATGAGAACGATCCCTTCGTGCTGGGAGATCAAAAGGTGCCAGGAAGAAAGCAAGCCCGAGCAGAGGAGGTAGTAGAGAGGAGCCTGAAACATCTCCCAACCGTCCGAGGCCAGGGGGAGCGCGTGGTGCTCCGCGATGAAGCTGATGTAATCCTTGTGGCCATCTGCATCGAACCCGTAAAAGTCGGGGAGCAATCCCTGATTGTGAACCATGAGAAGGAGGTAGAAGAGCACCGCCACCGCGGCAAGCAACGCGGCAGGGTCTTTTAAAAACCAATGCGGGAGAGGAAAGCGGTTGAAAGCCCTCCATGAGAGCACGATCCCAAGGGAAATCGCGGCAAAGAGCAGAAACAGTGGAAGTTTCTTTGTGAATGATCGAGAGGGGCTCAAGAATCCCTGTTCCAACTGTTCCAATAGACTGCTCGGCATGGAGCTATCGGCTAATCGAGAGGCTTTCCAGATCACTCCGCCGACCGAGGACTCCCAGGATTTATCGGTGGGGAGGCTGAAGGAGGCATTTTGTAAAACGAGCCATAAGGCAGGAGGTCCTGTGTGGTTGAAAACCGTCACCTCGATTTGGTTCGGACCCGGCTTCAGCCACTTGGCGATCCGAAGCTTGATGGCGTCCTTCCAGTGAAGCTCCCAAGCCTCATCACAAACGGTCGAGCCGTTGACAAGCACCCTGCAGTGTTTGAACGCTCTAAAACTCAATTCGGCCTCTGGATCGACCTTCTCCAGCCAAAAATCACGCCGGAAGGTGGTGCTCTCTTCGACCTGGTCACGCACCGGCATGATCCGGGGACGATCTTTGAGAATCCACTCCGCAGGCCCTTGGCGGGAGAGGAAGTTGACGTTGACATCGTGATGGCAGATTCCCCAGAAGGCGCCGGCAAGGACGAGGATCCCCGCCAGAGAACAGCCTAAGATCAGGTTGCGATGTTTCATCTTCTCATTGTTCCTTTGCCCTCGCTCCCCAAGAATGGCAAGAGCACAGTCATTCCTCGATGCGATAACTTGGAAGGATGCTCTTTGAGTTGGGTTCTCATCAGGGATCCCGGAGAGGTTTTTCCGACTCAAGAAGTATAATTTTCCGGGAAAGATCGTCAGCCAATGCAGCGTCGCTCGAGGCCTTGGAAAGTTTTAGGGCAAGCCCTGCCGCCTCGCGAGCCTTGGGATAATCTCCGATCTCGGCAAAGGCAGCCGCCAGCGTTCTTAGGATCATCGGGGACGGACCGGGGTTCTCATTCTCCGCTCGGATGGCCAACTCCAAGGATCGGGGTCCATTCCTCAGAGAGCTCTCGGGTGCCGTGGCAAGCATCCAGGCCAGATCATTCTTGATCGCCGTGCTGGAAGGATCCAGATCAACGGCACCGTTCATTTCCTCAATTCCCTCTTTCCGTTGTCCCTGCTGATAAAGAAACTTTCCGAGCTCGTGCCGGGCCTTCGAAGAGGATGGATTAAGTTTCAAGGCCTTCCTCAATTCATCAACCCCCTCGCCCCCACTTCCCAACTCGATCAAGACCCGGCCCAGATTGTAGTGTGCATTGACGTATCCGGGCCTTGCTTTGATCGCTTCACGGTATTCGTCGGAGGCCTCCTCTCTTCGACCCAAATGATAAAGAGTCGAACCAAGATTGCAGTGGGCTTCAGCCTTGTTGCCATAGCGAAGTGACAAGCGATAGTCGTTCAACGCTTCCTCGAATTGACCCCGCCGATAATACAGATTTGCCAGGCTGTAAAGGACCTCGGGGTCCTTTGGTACAATCCGAAGTGCCTCCTTGAGGATCGGGATGGCCTCCTGCAAGTGATTTCGTTCGATCAGAGTTCCTGCCAACTGGTAATCTGCCAACGCATTCTCGGTGGTGACGCTAATGGTGTGCCTCCAGAGGTTTTCATTATCGGCCCAGAGGGAGGTCTGTCTCCAGGAGAGGGCCGTCAGGGTTGCGAGGATCGCAAGGGTGACGCTTAAGATCACTCCAAGCGCCACAGGCGTCTTTTGCTTCCTTCCCCTCCAGCGCGCTCCTTTAGTCCCCTCCTCCGCTCCCCAGACCAGAGCGATCAGGATGCCGATTGTGGGCAGGTAGGTGTAGCGGTCCGCATAGGCCTGGCTTCCCACCTTCAGGATCCCGATCACGGGAAGTAGCATCCCCAGATACCAAAACCAGCCGACTAGCAGGTAGGGGAGTCTTTTCCTTGCCGCTATCACCAGCAGGCTGATGGCCACGAGCAGGATCAGGACGCTTACGATCTTCCAATGTGATAATTCACCGACTCCCACCGGATAGTAGATTGCCAGATTCACCGGCCAGACCATCTGGAAGAGGTAGGTGCCGTAGGCCATCACGGCGTTCCCCAACCGAAGTGAGAGGGGCATCGGGTTCATTGCCTCGATGGCCCCCTTCTGCGCCCAGAGGGTTGTTATCACCGAGAGGAATGCGAGAACTAAGAGGGGGATCTTCTCAAGGAGGAGTGGGAGGAGCGATGTCTGGGGTTTCAGCCTCTCCATTCTATGGAGGGGCCAGTAGTCCAGTAGGAGGAGCACGAAGGGTAGCGTCACCAGCATCGGCTTGCTCATTAGCCCCAAGGCAAAGAGGAGCATGACAGCGAGGTAGCGGGGGAGCGTCCGTCTGCGCGTGTAGCTCACATACACAATCAGGGTCATGAAGAAGAAGTCTCCGCTGAGGACATCCTTGAGCTCCGCGATCCAGGCCACTGATTCGACCCGCAGGGGGTGCACGGCCCAGAGGGCTGCCACCAGCGCACTCTTCCAGAGGGCTCCCGTCATGGAGCGTAGCAGTAGAAAGAGTAACACCACTCCCAGGGCGTGGAGCATCAGGCAGGTCAGGTGGTGCCCTCCAGCCCATGTCCCGTAGAACTGGCAGTCCGCCATGTGCGTGAGCATCGTCAGGGGGATCCAATTGACGTCGCAGACCGTGGTGAAAGAGTTAATGATTCCTGCCTGCGTCAATCCTTGAAGTACTATGGGGTTCTCCACGACATAGTAATCGTCATCGAAATTCAGGAATCCATGCCAGAGGGTTTGAGCGTAAATGCCTACAACCAGAAGGATAAGAACCAAACTGACGCACCAAACTAGCCTACAATCAGATAAAACCTTTGTAGGCGCGGGGTAGATTCTGTTCATTCAATGAAAAGAACAATCGGTAATAATGAAGCGGGGGCTCTTGTTGACTACTCCTAGTAGAAAAAAAGAGATCCTTCGATAAAAAAACGCCCCTGCAATTAAGCAGGGGCGTTTTCTATAATGAAATTACTTGAAATCCGATCAAGCCCGTACCTTGCGGCGGCGGATGATGGTGTATCCGATCACAATGAGTCCCAAACCAAGGAGAGCGTAATCAGAAGGTTCGGGAATGAGCGTCATCTCTCCAGTGCCAATGTTAACATTCGCATAAAAGGTGTTCCCGTTGTTAACACCCCACACCTGCCAGAGGGCAAGATTTTCATAATAGTTCAGGGAACAGCTGAATCCGCTTGTTCCAGAGAGTGTGACCGATGTGAAGTTTCCAGAGAAGTTACCGCTCGAGAAGAGGGAGATCAAAGGAGAATTCACATCATAGGTCCCTCCATTGATCGCCAAATTCAGATTACCACCAAAGGAGATGCCACCAGTTGAGACAACGTTGTCGGCCGCATTACCATTGACTGTGAAATTCATGATGGAATTGCTAGCAAGGTCTAGGGAAGAAAGATGCAGCGTAGCAGTCGTCAGACCATCGCCAGGTGAGAGGATAGCACCGTCCTGAAGACTCACATCTCCAAGAGTCCCATTACCTGCCAGCTTGGCACCTGATTCAACAGTCAATGCACTGTTAGGGATCGACCCAGTCACAATCATTGTTCCTGCGGAGACAAGTGTGTTTCCGGAGAAGCTATTTGCTGCTGAGAGGGTCACCGATCCAGAACCGATCTTTGTCAGACCGCCCGTGCCGCTGATCGATCCACTCAGAAGTGTGTTGGCAGATCCGGCCACTGTAAGGGTGTTC
>CAIKFI010000010.1 GCA_903826635.1 uncultured Spartobacteria bacterium
AGTCACCCGCAAAGCCTTCGAAAAGTCCCTCCAAGAAAAAAACGTCGAGGAGATGTTGCACTGCCTACCGGCCCGGAAGGGAGAAAGCATCTTTATACCCAGCGGTCGCCTCCACGCAATTGGAGGCGGACTTATCATTGTTGAAATCCAGCAAAATAGCGACACCACGTATCGGGTCTTTGATTGGAACCGGACTGGACTGGACGGAAAACCACGAATTCTTCATCTCCAAGAGTCACTCGCATCCATTGACTTTGAGGATTTTCAACCCGAATTAACACCTGCATCCGCTTCTTTGATTGCAGATTGTCCTTATTTCCATGTTGAAAAACGGACTCTGGACATCCCACTGAATGTGGGCAGGCAAAATGATTTTTCCATCGTCACCTGCTTGTCCGGGGAGTTGGAATGTTTGGGCATTAACCTGAAGTCAGGAGGTTCCATGCTGGTTCCCTCGGTCCTGATCAATCCGACACTTGTTCCCAAGGATGCGGAAACTTCCGTCCTCATCACGACTCTCCCTGCTTTTTCGACAAGTGTCAGGACGCACCCAAAATAGCATCGCTCCCTGTTGAGATCACACTTTTATGGAAATGTGGCGGTTCTGAACTTTTTCACTTATTTTTCTAGAGCTATTAGAGGTATAAGAACAACTCCCCTGCAGGAGATTCCTCTGCCCGCAGATTTTCGACGATGACTTCCTTGCTTTACCATGCCCAAAGATACCTCCATTCATAAAATTCTCCTGATAGGCGCCGGGCCGATAGTTATTGGACAGGGGTGTGAATTTGATTACTCAGGTGTCCAAGCTTGCAAGGCCCTTGCCGAAGAGGGCTATGAGGTGGTGTTGGTCAATTCAAACCCTGCCACAATCATGACCGATCCGGAATTTGCAACCCGGACCTACATCGAGCCGATCACTCCCGAAATGATCGAAAAGATCATCGAAAGGGAGAAACCTGATGCACTCCTGCCGACTCTGGGTGGCCAGACAGCGCTGAATGCGGCCATGGAACTTGTCCACCGGGGTGTTCTAGAGAAACACGGTGTGCGTCTTATCGGTGCCAATGCGGAAGCCATCAAGCGCGGAGAAGATCGCACCCTCTTCAAACAGATTATGCTTGAGATTGGACTCGAGGTTGCGAATTCGGGCACTGCCCACACGATCGATGAGGTCTTTGAGATCGCCAAAAAAATCGGCACCTATCCCCTGATTGTCCGTCCTGCCTTCACACTCGGTGGCGCGGGCGGAGGCATTGCTTATAATCGTGAGGAACTCGAAACCATTGCACGCCACGGACTCGACATGTCCCCCACCACCGAAGTCCTTATCGAGGAGTCTTTGCTGGGATGGAAAGAATTCGAGGTGGAAGTCATCCGTGATAAGGCGGATAACTGCATCGTCATCTGCTCGATCGAGAACTTTGACCCGATGGGGGTTCATACCGGTGATTCGATCACCGTGGCCCCGATCCAGACGCTTACCGACAAGGAATACCAAAAGATGCGTGACGATTCCTTCGCGGTCATCCGTGCCATCGGCGTTGAAACCGGGGGATCGAACATCCAATTCGCAGTGAACCCGAAAGATGGAAGACAGATCGTCATCGAGATGAATCCCCGGGTGTCACGCTCCTCGGCCCTTGCCTCAAAGGCAACCGGATATCCGATCGCTAAAATTGCCGCAAAGCTCGCCGTAGGCTACCGCCTTGATGAACTCAAGAATGACATCACCAAGACGACGACGGCCTGTTTTGAACCGGCGATCGATTACTGTGTGGTGAAAATACCACGCTTTACCTTCGAGAAGTTCCCCAAGGCAGACCCTACTCTGACAAGCCAGATGAAAAGTGTCGGTGAGGCGATGGCTATTGGGCGCACATTCAAGCAGGCTCTCCAGAAAGCTCTACGTTCCCTGGAAACGGGACGCTCCGGACTTGGATCAGATACCAAGGATATTGAACCCCGCAAAGAAAGCGGTGAATGGGATACCGACCGCATTGAATTTTTGCTCCGCATTCCTAATGCCGAGAGGATTTTTGCAATCCGTCATGCTTTCCTGGCTGGATTCAGCGCTGAAAAAATCCATGAAATCAGTGCCATCGATCCCTGGTTCCTCGATAATATCCTCGAACTGGTCGAGGAGGAGTTATCCTACCGCAACAACCCATCAACCATTCCTCTACGCAGAGCCAAGAAGTTGGGATTCTCCGACCGTCAACTTGCTCAGATTTCGGGAATCACCGAGGATGAAATCAGATCCCATCGGAAACAGGAGGGCATCGAGCCCACCTACCGTCTGGTTGACACCTGCGCTGCGGAGTTTGAGGCTGCAACTCCTTATTTCTACTCGACCTACGCAGACGAGGATGAATCCAGACAGGGAACCAAAAAGAAAGTCATGATACTTGGTGGCGGGCCGAATCGGATCGGACAGGGAATCGAGTTCGACTACTGCTGCGTCCATGCCGCTTTCGCACTTAAGGAAGAGGGGTTCGAGACCATCATGGTGAACTCAAATCCCGAGACCGTCTCAACCGATTACGACACGAGTGACAAACTCTTCTTCGAACCGCTGACCCTTGAGGACGTTCTGAATATTTACGAGCGCGAAAAATGTGACGCCGTCGTCGTCCAATTTGGTGGACAGACTCCCCTGAATCTGGCCGCCCCCCTGCAGGCGAGAGGCGTGACCATCATTGGAACCCAACCAAGAAGCATCGAGATGGCCGAAGATCGGAAATCCTTCTCCCAGATGATCGATAAACTCGGCCTCAGGCAGACTTCCGGCGCCACAGCCATCAATGAGGATCAGGCGGTAGCCGTGGCATCCCGTGTTGGATATCCGGTTCTTGTCCGCCCGTCCTTTGTTCTTGGCGGAAGGGCCATGGAAATCGTCTATAACGAAGAGGATCTCCGCCGCTATATCAGGACAGCTGTGGAAGTAAGTCCCGAAAGACCGATCCTAGTGGATCGTTTCCTAGAGGATGCCACGGAGGTCGATGTCGACTGTCTCGCTGATGGAACCGATTGCGTGATCGGTGGCATCATGGAGCATATCGAGGAGGCCGGTATTCACAGCGGTGACAGTGCCTGCGTGATTCCAACCGTTTCCCTTTCCCCTCATGTCCTGGAAAGAATCCGGTCGGCCACGAAATCCATGGCTCTCGAACTTGACGTCCGTGGGCTCATGAATGTGCAGTTTGCAGTCAAAGATGAGGAGGTCTATGTCCTTGAGGTGAATCCCCGTGCATCCCGCACTTCCCCATTTGTAAGCAAGGCAATTGGGATCCCCCTCGCTAAAATGGCCGCCAAGATTATGGCCGGGAGAACCCTTAAGGAGTTGGGCTATACCCAAGAAGTCATCCCGGGACATTTTTGCGTCAAAGAGGCGGTCTTTCCCTTTATCAAGTTTCCAGGGATCGACATCACTCTGGGACCAGAAATGCGCTCGACCGGGGAGGTCATGGGTATCGACAGTGATTTCGGAAGGGCCTATGCAAAAGCACAAATGGCAGCCGCACCCTCACTTCCCGCAAAAGGCAATCTTTTTGTCAGCGTGAAAGATTCCGATAAGGCATCCCTCGTTCCGATCGTGAAGGATTTCTCGGATCTTGGATTCAAAATCTACTCTACGGATGGAACTGCGACGCTTTTGAAGAAAGAGGGATTAGAGGTGCACCGCCTTAACAAAATCGCGCAGGGGCGTCCGAATGTTGTCGATATGATCAAAAACGGCGAGATGCAGTTCATCATCAATACACCCAGCGGAAAACAACCCCGACAAGATGAGGTGGTCATCCGAAGCACGGCGGTGGCCAATCGGATTCCGATCATGACCACACTCCGGGCAGCCGCGGCCAGTGCTTCAGCGATCCGATCGATGGCTAAATCCCCACTGGAGGTAAAGTCCTTGCAGGAATATCATGCGCTGATTCAGCCTCTTTAAGCTTGAGGCCTTCCAATTCCCAACGGGGAACAGAACATTTGTCACATTGTTTCCGCAGGAATATTCTGAAATTGCTCGGCATCACCCCCGCCATGTGGTGATGGATCAGTATCCGGGAGCATGTCACATTGGGGTGGCTCTTCGTCTGATCAAAATCATTATATTTCCTTTAATAATTATCGATTAAGACTCAAGGGGCTTAGGTTCTTGCAAATTGAATCCTTTTTTTTCATTTTTCATTTTTATCCTCTGCTTGACTCAAGGTGCGTGGGGGCGGAGTC
>CAIKFI010000011.1 GCA_903826635.1 uncultured Spartobacteria bacterium
AGCCCGCGTGTTTGAGTCCGAGGAGAAGGCTCTTCAGGCCATTCTCGCAAAGAAGATCAAGAAGGGTGATGTCCTAGTGATCCGCTATGAGGGACCCAAGGGGGGGCCCGGTATGCGCGAGATGCTCTCTCCCACCAGTGCAGTGATGGGTCTTGGTCTCGGCAAGAAGGTCGCTCTGATCACCGACGGACGCTTCTCGGGTGGCACCCATGGATTTGTGGTCGGGCATATCACGCCCGAGGCCTTCTTAGGTGGACCGATTGCCCTGATCAAGGAGGGTGATCTCATCACCATCGACGCCAACAAGAGAACACTCTCCCTGGATGCCACCACTGCCGAGCTGGCCAGCCGTAAAAAGACCTGGAAGCAACCAGTTCCCCGCTACCGCCGGGGTGTTCTTGCCAAATATGCCTCTCATGTCACGGACGCCTCCCATGGCGCAGTGACCGACGCAGGTCTGTAAAGACGGGGGGCTCTCTCTGGAGAGCTCTCCCCAGACTCAGGCTTAGGGAAACTCCTTGGAGATCCGATCAAAAATGGTCGTGGCAAACTGGACGCGGGCATACCACTTGTAGTCGCCCGCGATCACGGTCCACGGGGCAAACCTTGTCGAGGTCTTACGAAACATATCCTCCGCCGCTTCGTTGTGCTTGGTCCACTTGCGGCGATTGCGCCAATCCTCGTCGTTGATCTTCCAATGCTTGTAGGGATCGGACTGACGGGCCTTGAAGCGTTTGAGTTGCTCGGCTTTAGAGACCTGCAGGAAGAGTTTGATCAGTATCGCCCCACCCTCGACAAGCGTCTGCTCATATTCTTTGATCTCGCGGTAAGCCCTCATCCACTCCTCCTTTGTGGCAAAACCCTCCACCCGTTCAACCAGAACCCTGCCATACCAGGAACGATCAAAAACCGCCAGTTCACCGAAAGGTGGAATCCGGTTCCAGAAACGCCACATATAATGATGACGGTATTCCTCAGCGGTCGGCTTCTGAGTGGAATAGACGCGGACAAGACGTGGATCGAGACGCTCCAGAGTCCGTTTGATCGCTCCCCCCTTCCCGGCTGCGTCGGGTCCCTCCAGCACGATAATGACCGAGCGTTTGCTCTCTTTAAGGCGAAGTTGGAGATTGAGAAGACCGAGTTGGCACCGCTTCAGTTCGCGGCCGTATTCTTCCCTTGAGATCGGCTTGTTTTGATCGAGTTGGTCGAGCTTGAGGGTCTTGAAATTCATGGAATGGAGTGACTGAATCAGGAATCGGGAAGAGGGAAAACAGGAAAGATTCCAGAGTTGGTAACATGGCCTACTTCCCGAGTGCCTCGAGAACGATCTTTTCCGTAAGTAATTCGGGAAGGATGACGGGAGAGCTCCCCTTTCCCGAAGGATAAAAGAGAGCAAGGGGGACTCCGACCCGGCCGAAGGATCGTAGGGCGTCGGTGATTTCAGGATCGGAATTTGTCCAATCTCCTTTCATGGCTGTGATGCCCCTCTCCTTCATCAGCTTCCTGACGGCCGGGACATCGATCGCTGTCCGTTCGTTGAATTGACAGGTCAGGCACCAGGATGCCGTGAAATCGAGAAAAACCGGCTTGCCGTCATCTCTTAAGCGTTCCAGGGACTGGGGCGAATAAGGAATCCAACCGATCCCGTCACCGGCAGTGGTCATCTTGGGAGCAAGGCTCATCGCGGCGATTCGGACAGATCCTAGGAACATCGAACAGGCCGCAACCAGGAGGATCAGGATCCTGATAAGCCAGGCTGAGTTCCATGAAGACGCGGACAAGGCGCCAAGGGCCCATGCACAGAATCCGATGATCAGGAAAAGGGCTGACAAAATTAGGGCGGCATCCCCTCCACGTTGGTTTTGCAGCACCCAGAGCAACCAGAGGTTTGTTGCCAGAAGGGGGAATGCCATGAACTGCTTAAGACGCTCCATCCAGGCTCCCGGTTTTGGAATCCATTGCCGCCATCCCGGCCGGGCAGAGAGTATGAGATACGGAGCGGACATGCCTAACGCAACCGCAGTGAACATTGCCAGAATGATGATCGGGCTCTGACCAAAGGCGAACCCGAGGGCGCTTCCCAGAAAGGGGGCCGTGCAGGGAGTGGCAAGCAGTGTGGCAAAAAGGCCTTGAAAGAAGGAACTCGCATAGCTTGATCCCGAGGCCGAGGAAGAGGCGATTTGATCCAGTTTGTTGGAGGCTGCTCCAGGCAGGGTGATTTCAAAGACTCCGAGGAGATTCAAGGCAAAGAGAAAGACGAGAAAACTCAACCCGGTCACGAAGTAGGAATTCTGAAATTGAAACGCTCCCCAGGTAACTTGAGCCCCTCCAGCCTTGATCATAATAACCAAAAATCCGAGTCCAAGAAACCACACGAATATTCCCGTAGCAAAAGTAAGTCCGTGACGGAGGATACGACCGGGTGACTCACCGGCCTGGGCAATAAAACCGAAGATTTTCAAAGAGATCACCGGCAGAACGCACGGCATGAGATTCAAAATCATGCCCCCGAGAAATCCCGAGACCAGGGCTGATACAAGGATCAGCAAGGAGGGAAAATTTTCTTTCTGATGAGTGGGTTGGGTTGGATGACCGCGAATCCACCAGGCTTTTTTAAGCGGGCCGATGGTCTCTACGAGGAGTCCTCTGAAAGCCGTGGTGCCATTCCAAGGTTGAAGGATGGAGATGGCCGTTCCTGCTGCCATGACCATGGATGGAGGGAGCGAGAACTCCTCGGCAGATTGGTGCACGGGGCCATCCGATGCTTCTGGAAGGGGGGACGGATAGAGTTGATAAACAGCACCCGATGATCCCTCAAATGAAAGATAATAAGAGTCCTTCTTAAACGATTGATGGACGGGGAAAGGAGGTTCTCCTTTCTCGGGCCAGGGGTCATTGTGAAAGGCTCTTTTCCCATGGTTCCCAATGAGCACAGAGAGGTCGGTCGATCCGGGAACACAGAGTTCCTTGCAGGCCAACCATGTCAGGGAAGCTTTTAGTTCGGTCCTTAAAATCTCCTCTTCCGGAGTTCCCTTGGGAGGCGTGATCGTTGCCCGCAGACTCGAAGAGTGTTCATAACCATAGATGGTCATGTCTCCAGGTTCCTTGAACAGAGAGGGGATTGAGAACTCCAGAGGGCTGGCTGTCCAACCCGGAGGAAGGTGCCAAACGACCTTCGGAGGCAATCCTGAATCACCTGGGTTGGCCCAATAGGTATGCCATCCGGGCTGAAGATCGAGTGTGATCGTGGCTGTGAAACTTCCCGTATGATCGAGGGGTGAAGCTGTTTCCGTTTGCAGGGAAGCAGAGACCCCCTCCCCAATTCCTGCGAAAGCCGGTTCCAAGGCCAGGCACAAAAGAAAAAGGAGGAAACGAACGAGTTTCATAGGGTGTCCGAAAGGATCCTGTTCTCCTCCTGCTGTCGACCAAAGACACGCCGGATCACCTCTTCGATCGGAACCTCGCTCACCGAGAGATCAACAACCATGCCCCCTGCCAGAAGGGCGGCACAGGCTTGGGGAACCTCGGCGCGGGGAACCTCGATCTTGATTTGCAGGGGATTGCGCTCAAGGACCGTTCCGGGCGGAATAAAACTCCCCGGTAGCGATGTGCTGAAATCCGCTTCGATGATCTTGGTCGAAGTGAATCGGTTGACCACATCCTCAAGGGAGCCGTCAAAAAAGATTTTTCCATGATCGATCAGGATCACCCGTTTGCAGAGTTCCTCAATATCCTGCATGTAATGACTGGTAAGGAGTGTCACGACCTTATGGCGCGCGTTGTATTCGCGGAGAAACTCACGGACCTTCTTCTGACTCATCACGTCGAGACCGATGGTCGGTTCATCCAGAAAGAGGACCTTTGGGCGGTGCAGCAGGGCGGCAATCAGCTCCATTTTCATGCGTTCGCCTAGGCTTAATTCACGAACCATCACCCCCATCTTGTCGCGAACATCCAAAAGATCGATCAACTCATTCACCCTGCTCTCAAACTCCTTGCGGTCAATGCCGTAAATGGCACGGTTCAGTTCGAGTGATTCCCGCGCGGGAAGATCCCACCAGAGGGCGTTCTTTTGCCCCATGAGGAGGGCAAACTGACGCTTCAGTTCGGAGGGTCGCTTGGAGGGATTGAATCCGAGAACCGATGCCGTGCCGGACGTCGGTTGAAGAAGTCCCGAGAGCATCTTTAGCACGGTGGTCTTTCCCGCACCATTCGGACCGAGGAAGCCGACAAACTCTCCCTCGGAGACCGAAAAACTTGCCCGATCAACCGCTTTTGTTTCGGTATGTTTTCGGTGAAAAAGCCCTTTGAAAGCACCGGCCAGTCCATTTTCTTTCTTGTAAGTCCGAAAAGACTTACTCAATTCATGCACTTCTATGATCGGGGTAACGGACATCTAAGATTACTAGATCATCTTCGGGGCGTCCCAGCCAGATTGAGTTGACGAAGGGCTTCATAAAGAACAATCCCCGTGGACGTGGCCAAATTGATACTTCGGGTCCCTTCGGTCATCGGAATCGTCAAAGAAGTATCCTGGTGGGAGTTCAAAAGACTTGCAGGAAGTCCTTTTGTCTCCCGGCCAAAAACCAGGAAATCGCCTTCTTGAAAGGATTGGTTCCAATACGCCCTCTGGACCTTGCTGCTCAAAAAAAAGAATCGCCCACCTGGGTGAGCCCTCTCGATATCCGCGAAGGATTCCCATGTTCTGAGATCGAGACGCTCCCAGTAGTCCATCCCTGAACGCCTGACTGCCTTCTCATCAATCGAGAACCCAAGAGGCCCCACAAGGTGTAGGCGTGTACCCGTGGCCACGCAGAGCCGGGCGATATTGCCGGTATTCTGCGGAATTTCAGGTTCGATAAGGACAATATGCAGCATATCGGCGGGAAAGATCAGCGTTGAGATTGATTGAAACGGAAACAGACGATCCCATGAAGGGAATTCCTGTTTTCAGCAGGGGCGCTTGGGGCGATCGGATTTAGGAGAAGGAGGAGAATGACAAGGTTGCCTCGGAAGTGACGCCTGTTATTCTTAAATCATGATTCCAGTAACACTTCTCATCGGACTTCTTCTCAATGTGGTCGGGCTTGTCGGCTTCTTTGGCACCGGGGGCATCCATTACACAGCCCTGATTCCGTGTGCACTTGGTGTCTTACTGATCCTTTGCGGCATTCTGGCCCGCAATCCGAAGATTCACATGCACGTGATGCATGTCGCCGTTCTCATCGGCCTGATTGGATTCGGGGCAACAGTTTCGGCCTTCTCAAAGTTTCTTGTTGTCTTGAAATATCCAGCCGCAGAAAACGGGAGTGCGGCCATCGCCAAGATGGCAACGGCTCTCCTCTGCGGGATCTTCGTAGCAAAGTGCATCCAGTCGTTTGTCCAGGCCAGAGTCCTCAAGAAGCAAGGCGAAAAAGCTTACTGAGTTCCGTCAGGTGAACTGCCTCAGTTGACGGACCTTGGCATAGTCCTCGGGCGCGACGGGGCCCCGTTCATAATTGCGTCCACGGATCGGGGCCGCATTGGTCGAGGAGCGAACGCGTGATAACCATTCCTCATCCAAAGGGTTCTCCAAAAGTTCCATCCTATTGGATGCGATCGTTGTTTCCGTCTTCTCTCCAGTGGGAACTCCCTTTCCGACAAACCAACCAGCCAGAAGCATGGTCACCCTCACCGCCGTTGAACGTGTGTAGTTGGTTAACAGGCATGGACCGCATTCCGGACCATCGACGGCCTTCCACTCGGAAGCAAAAGTTTCGAGGTTCCACATTTCGGGATTGCGGGCCGGTGAGTAGGGATCATGGAAGATACTATGCGGGGAGGGTGCATGATGCGCCTGCCGTGAAAAATCTCCACGGTGGAGAACCCATCGGATCTCGGGAGTTACCTCCGCGCAATTCTGTGCGAGCAGTTCTGCTATCGTCGCTTCCCAGCCCGTGAGATATTCCAATTCCCTGGAGTGAAGGAGGGCAAACTCCAATACCTCGGTTGAAATTTCGAAACTATGGATCTCGACTCGAGGGATCTTATCCTTCGTTGTAGAGACCGCTGCCTCCCGAAGTGCCGTCATAGCGGAGATGGCATTAGCTGCTGGTCCGAGGCCCACGTCCCAAATGATAAACGGGGTTGGAGGAGTTGAGGAAGATTCCCTGCGCTGTTCAAGCGAGCGCCCAACGATCTTTTGCTGGCCGACGTGCAGTTCAAGTGCCTCGGTGCGTGGATCCGTCCCCACGTGCATCGTCTCTCCATGGGTCATGGAGCGGATGCTCCGGATGCCCCCTTTCAGAGTCACCAACTCATAGTTTCCTACCATGACATTGAAGTTTGATGGGTTATTCGCCCCCGTGGAGGTTTGCGTCAAGAATCCAGCGCCAGGGAACCGCTCCGTGCGACAAGGCCCAGTCGTGAAACTCTCTCAAGGACCATCCCTCCTTCCTCATCATGGCATCCTTGACTCTCTCAAGCTCAAGTCTACCGAGGAGATAACTCATCGGAACGGTCGGTTGGGAAGTATACCAATTCACGTCGGCCCGTGCTCGAGCCAGAGTAAAACCAACTCCCTTCACCAGCATCCGGGCCGCCGATTCGTGGGTCAGTTTGCCGGTATGGAGACCGCAGTCGATGACGATACGGTGAGCTCTCCACAGGGCATCATGGAGTTGTTGCAGTCGTGAAAAAGGTCCGGTGCACCACCCTTTTTCCACGGCAAGCTTTTCACACCACATGGTCCATCCTTCGTAGAAGATCGCGTGACTGCAGAGCCGTCGAATGTGGCTCGGATGCTGGTTTTGAATGGCAAACTGGAGATGGTGGCCCGGGTATCCCTCGTGAGCACTCGTGAGTTCCAGGCCGAAGTGCTGCCTCGCCTCGCGAAGGGCTCCAGCTGGATCTTTTTTCGAGGATCCCAGATCATTGACCCAAAAAGTTCCGCGCTGATGCTTCTCAAAGGGCCCGGCTGAACTGTAGGCGGCGGTTGGGAAGTGATCGCGCATGAAATCGGGAACCGGGGTGACTTTCAAGGACTCACCCAGAGGAATCGGAAAGAGGCCGCTAGTAACAACCCGGGCACGCCACGCTTCCGAGGAACGAGTATAGAGTTCAAGAAGAGGGGCTTCGGGAAGCCAACTCTCCCGTGCCGAATCAAGGATTTCTTTGGCTGTTTTAGGACCGAACTTTTTAGCCTCTTGTTGCATTTCCTCGCCCAACGTCAAAATCAACCTTCGCCCCTCGGCTTCAATCTCAGGAATCGTCCAGTCGAGCCCCGTCCGCTCGCGTAAAAGATACTCAAATCTCTCCCTCCCGATGGCGAAGTCCCCATGGCCTCCCTGTTTTTTGGAGGAGACTGCTTGTGCATAATCTTCGAAAGCATCAGCCGCCTTTCGTGCAAGTCTGCGCGTTCTCGTGGCATCTGGGGAAATTTCCGAAAGTTTCTCGCCGAGAGTGAGGATGAATTCAGACGCACCTTTGCAGGACTGGACTGCCAACTTGCACCAAAGTGGCACCGGCATTCTGATTGTCGATGCACCCTCCTTGAGGAATCGGGGGATGAGAGCGAGACGTGCCTCAATCGAGGTCCTGGCTTTTTTCAGATTGTCGGAGTGTCTGCTGAGGAGTTCAAAGACGGCACCCACGGCGCCGTCGCAACACTCCTGGGGATTGGTTCTCCAACGCTGCAAATCACGGCTATTAAGCAACTCGGTACGCAGAAGGGATAGAAAACAGCGCCGGTCGATCCAATCGTCCCCCTGTAAGGTCTGAGCCGAGATCTTCTCGGTTTCAGTCAGTAGCTTTTCCAGGAATCGATTGCGCGAAAGGTGGGTTCTCTCATCGCTGCCAGACAGACCGGATTCGTATTTTGAAAACCCCATGCCGCTTCCCCATTGAGGAAAATCGGAGCAAGTCCTCTCGATATAGAGCTTTCCAAGTTTCTGTAATTGTAGGGATGCTGTTTTCATCATCGAAGGTTGCGTCTTAAAAAGGACACCACTCCCCTTCATAACCACCGCCAAGCAGTGTGTCGATCCGCATGGATAAGGAAACGGTTTGGATCGGTTCGATTTTTGCATTAGAAAGTCCGAGAGGTGGGGGCCATCCGGCGGTTGCCGTTTTCAACCGACTCAAGTAATAAGAAAGCTAACTCATGGATATTGAACTTACAGAAGAGCTTCACCGGATCGGTGAACGCGCGCGATCCGCCTCAAGGATTCTTGGCCTGGCTTCTTCCGATGAAAAAAACCGAGCCCTGCTAGCCATGGCGAATCAGCTTTTGGAGGATGCTCCCGGAATTTTGGCGGCTAATGCCCTGGATCTTGCTGCGGGAGAACAAGCAGGCTTGTCAGACTCGATGCTTGACAGACTCCGCCTTGACAGAGTCCGCCTTGAATCGATGGCCGAGGGGATCCGTGTCGCGGCATCACTTCCTGATCCCGTAGGAATCACTCTGACCGAGTGGAAAAAGGAGAACGGACTCGATTTTCAAAAAATCAGCGTTCCCATCGGTGTCATCGGAATCATCTATGAGTCCCGCCCCAACGTCACCAGCGATGCCGCGATTCTCTGCTTGAAGGCAGGGAATGCAGTGATCCTGAGGGGGGGCAGCGAGGCCATTCATTCCAATCGGGCGATCGCCTCCTCATTGCAGGTTGGAACGTGCAGGGCGGGATTGCCCGAAGCCTCGATACAACTTGTCCAGGTCACGGACCGCGAAGCCGTCCGCCTGCTATGCGGCATGGAGAAGCACCTTGACTGCATCATTCCCCGGGGGGGTAAGGGATTGATTGAAACGGTCTCTCTGCATGCCCGCATGCCTGTCATCAAGCACTACGACGGAATTTGCAGTGTTTATGTCGATGCCGGAGCCGATCTGGAGATGGCCCGTTCGATCCTCCTGAACGCGAAGTGCCAGCGCCCCGGCGTCTGCAATGCGATCGAGACGTTGCTATTGAATCGGGCCATTGCACCCACATTCCTTTCAGAGGGAATTCTTTCTCTCCTTGAGCGTGGAGTGGAACTCCGTTGCGATAAGGAATCGTTGGGACTTATCCCTGAGTCGATCATGGTAGAGCATGCCTCTCTTCTCAAGGAGGCCGTGGAGGAGGATTTCCGGACGGAATTTCTCTCCCTGATCCTTGCTCTTAGGATCGTCGATTCCGTTGACGAGGCGATCGATCACATTGAATCCCATGGATCGCATCACAGTGACTCAATCGTGACCGAAGATGCCAAGGTGGCTGAGCGATTCCTCAGGGGGGTCGATAGTGCCACGGTTTACTGGAATGCCTCCACACGCTTTACGGACGGATCCGAATTCGGATTCGGATGCGAGATTGGCATCAGCACAGATAAACTTCATGCGCGCGGGCCCATGGGCCTTCAGGAATTGACGAGTTACAAATACCTGATCCGTGGTAGTGGTCAGGTCCGATAGAAACCAGGGAGGTATGGCGACACTCAGCATCTGCTACGAGGGAAAGGTTCAGGGGATCGGGTTCCGTGCCACGGTACTCTCTCTCGCAAAGGGTTTTGAAATCCGGGGCTGGATCAAAAATCTACCGGATGGTGGGGTCGAACTCTTTGCCATGGGAGAAACTCAGGAAGTCGAGGAATTCCTGAACTCCATCCGTGACAGTCATCTTGCCGGTCATATTGATCGTGAAACAATCCTTCCGGCGGCTCCCGAACCAGGGATCAGGGGATTCCGGATCATCCCCTGAGGTAAAGCAGATGACCTCTGACGTTGCGAGAGTATCAGCCGTTCGCATCCGTGACCTGAACAAGGTTTTTCCCATTCATCTGAGCCGTCGTCAGGTGGTGGCCTTGAGGGGGCTCAACCTGGACATCGCCCCAGGGCAGGTTTACGGCCTGCTTGGTCCCAATGGTTCGGGTAAAAGCACCACCCTGAAAATCCTCCTTGGCTTGGTGACTCCCTCTTCCGGAACGTCGGAAATATTTGGAAGCTCCAGCTCCTCCGTCTCAAGCAGGATCGACGTCGGGTTTCTTCCCGAGAACCCCTACTTCTACAAATTTCTGACTGGCCGGGAGACGCTCTCCTTTTACGGAAAGTTGTGCGGGCTCTCTGGAGCGTCTCTCAAAAAACGAGTGGCTGAACTACTCGAACTTGTGGGATTGCAGGATGCGGGATCACGGCGCATCGGCGGATACTCAAAGGGAATGCTTCAGCGGATCGGACTGGCTCAGTCGCTGGTTCATGACCCTCGACTCCTTATTCTCGACGAACCGACGGCAGGGGTCGATCCCGCGGGATCAAGGGCGATCCGTGAGCTGATTCTGGCACTAAAATCCCGGGGAAAGACAATCCTTCTGACGTCCCACCTGCTCGAACAGGTTCAAGAAGTCTGCGACAGGATCGGCATTCTGGCAAAAGGACATCTTGTGAGAGAAGGCACTCTGGATGATCTCACCGGGGTCACCAATCTGACCGAATATGTGATCGAGAATGCTCCCCCCGGACTTGAGGAGGAAATTGCAACATTACTCGCGCTCAGGGGAGGCAAGATGGTCTCGGCGTCGCATCCTAGAAGGAATCTCGAATCGGTTTTTCTGGAGGCGACACAAGGAGACGTGAACAAGTGAAAGATTCGAAGGTTAAAACGTCTTTCCCGGATCTCATTGCGTAGATTGCTTCAATGTTTCACTTTTTAACATTTCAACTTTTCAACCATCCTGCATGAACTTCTTTGTCACCGGAACCGACACAAATGCAGGTAAAAGCTACGTCACCGCTCTGTTGACCAAAAGCCTGCGAAGGGCCGGATTTGACACGGTTGCCATGAAGCCGATTTCCTGCGGAGAACCGGAAGACACCCTTCTGCTCCGCGAGTCTGCCGACAACGAACTCTCCCTATCACAGGTAACGCCTGTCTCTTATAAGGCTCCCCTCGCCCCGATCGAAGCCGCACGTCTTGAAGGCCGATCCTTCGAGGCATCGCAAATAATGGCGACCTTTCAATTCCTGCGTAGCACTCACGTTTCACTGCTTGTCGAGGGGGTCGGTGGGTGGCTTGTTCCTCTTTCTATCAACTACTCCTCCGCTGATCTCGCAAAGGAGATGAATCTTCCTGTTCTCCTGGTAGTTCGCAACAGACTGGGAGCATTGAACCATGCACTCCTGACCCTCGAATCGATCAAAATGCATGGTCTCGAGTGCGGAGGGATCGTCCTGAACAATCATCCTGATGATGTTTCAGACCTCTCTAGAGAGGGGAATGTGCGACTTCTTGCCGAAATGGCCAGTTGCCCGATCCTTCTGGAGATTTCACCGAATCAATCACACCTTGAACTTGCAGCGGTTTAGTTTTCCCTTTTTAACTCTCGAACCCCTTCTCCAGAAATAAAACAATGCGCTCCTCCGGTCCTCAGATTGTCCTCGTCCGTCATGGTGAAACCGAATGGAGCAAGAATGGACGGCATACATCCTACAGTGAGATTCCCCTGACCTTGGAGGGGGAGCGACAGGCTTCTTCTTTGAAGTCGGAACTTTCAGGATGGGATTTCAAACTCGTGCTCTGCAGTCCAAGAAAAAGAGCCCAGAGAACCTGTGAACTTGCGGGATTCAGTCAACAGGTCGAGGTGACGGAAGATCTCGCCGAATGGCATTATGGCGACCACGAAGGAATTACGACCAAGGAGATCCGTCAGAAGGATCCACAGTGGACTGTTTTTACCCATCAATGCCCCGGCGGGGAGAGTTCCGAGCAGGTTGCGGATCGATGTGACCGAGTCATCAGGCGCTTGAAGGAGTTAGGTGATGATGCGTTGATCTTTGCCCATAGCCACGTGCTAAGGGTTCTTATAGCCCGTTGGCTCGAACTTCCACCGATCGAGGGTCGGCACTTTGTCATTCAGACCGGCGTGCTGAATATCCTTAGCTACGAACACGAATCAACGGTTTTACTCTCGCTGAATGCCGCGAGCTTCAGAAACGACATCCGAAGGTAGGCAAGAGCTAGGCGTTGCGCATCTGGGAATCTTCCCGCTACTCTCTGATCGTGTTCCAAGTCATTTTCAACCCAACCAGCGCCGCGGAGATGAGCGCTCTTCCGAAACATCTGCAACTCGACCTACTCTCCGAGTTCCAGGTCCTTCCCGAAGATCTGAATTCACTCCAGGGAGAGAGTTTTGGAAAAATTCAGCGGGATGGTCGGACACTTCACCGTTTCAGAAGCAGTGATCACAGGATCTATTTCGAGCGTCATGCCGAAGGGATCCTTATCCATCGGGTGCTGCACAAGAACACGATCAGGGATTTCCTCTACCGTTCCAAGTTGCCGATGACTGACGATGATCAGACAGATGGAGCGGAGAACACGGACCAGTTCTGGAAAATGATTCACGAACCTGCTCAGGTTGGCGGGCAAGAGGTGCCGTGATGAGGATGCCCTGTGGCGAGGCTGATCGCCTCGATTTGTTTCCTGTAGCCAGGAAGCGCATCTTTCTTGGTCATGCGGGTGTCACAGCCCTTCCTGCTAGGTCGGCAGAAGCGATGAAGAACTACATTGACTCAGGTTCCGTGGATCAGCAGGAGTTCGACGGGGTCCTCAAGGAAGTCAGTCTTGCTCGAAGGGATGCCGCCGCTCTGATCGGTGCAGACGCAGGGGAAATCGCACTTTTAGGACCCACCTCCCTCGGAATCAGTCTTTTTGCCAATGGGATTCAATGGAACAAGGGGGATGAGGTCGTGGTGTATGCGGATGACTATCCTGCCAATGTCTACCCTTGGTTGAATCTTCAGGATCGTGGGGTGGTTATCAAATGGTTAAAAACCGAGGTTCTCGGAAAAATCACCTTAGAAGATGTCGAATCCGCACTGACTCCCTCCACACGCCTCGTAGCACTCGCATCTTGTCATTTTCAAACCGGCTGGCGCATTGACATCACCTCCATTGGCAATCTCCTGCAGAGTCGGGGAATCCTCTTCTCTCTTGATGCGATCCAGACCCTGGGAGCCTTCCCAACACCTGTCGAGCATGTCGATTTTCTCTCGGCTGACGCTCACAAGTGGTTGCTGGGACCTCTCGCAGCCGGGATTGTCTTCGTTGCCCGGAGTCGTTTTGAGGAATGCCGCCCCACTCTGCTTGGATCATGGAATATCAAGTCACCTGATTTCCTGGCCCAGACCGTCATTCAATTTGAAGAGGGAGGTAGGCGATACGAACCGGGCGTGCTCAATGTCGCGGGAATCTACGGAATGAGAGCCTCGATCAACCTGCTTGCCGAGCAGGGAATTGAGAACATCTCCACCCTGATTCTTGCCCGACGGGATCTTTTGGAATCGGGACTTGAGCAACTCGGCTTTGAATTTCTCTCACCCCGGAATCACGAACCCATGAGATCGGGCATTCTGACCGCACGTCATCCTGCCTGCGATCCAGCCATGCTCTACGCAGAACTCCAGAGGAATTCCGTTTCCGCTTCTTACAGACGAACCCGTGATCACGGATTCTGGCTTCGCTTCAGCCCCCACTTTTACAACACTGAAGAAGAGATTGACTGCGTTCTCAATGTCCTCTCCGAAGCCGTGAAGTCATTCATCTAGAAATCAGGAAAAGAAGATGGAGGAATAACTGACAGGTTCAGATTCCACACGGGGTCACGTTCCAGAGCTCTACTTTTCATCATTCACAAATCAACCTTCATCATTTTCTTCCCATGATTCCCGTCGAACACAATGATCCGGTCAATGCGGACATCCTTGCCATCTCCGAGGATAAAATCGAAGGCTTCCATGAAGACCCTTTTTCCATCGTTGCGGAATGCTCCGGCCATTCCCTGGAAACCGTGTTGGAGAGGGTTCGTGCAATGCTTGAAGCCGGAACGATTCGCCGAGTCCGGCAGACCCTGATTGCTAATAATCTTGCAGAGGGGGGGTTGGTTGCCTGGCGGGTTCCCGAGGAAAGGATGGAATCCGCATTTGATTTCCTTTTTAAGGAAGATCCCTTTTCGGGCCATGTTGTCGTTCGATCCACCGATGCCCGTATCGAGGGAGGAGCCTTCCGTCTCTGGACAACCCTCAAGGTGCCGGCAGGATTCTCTCTGACAGAGCATTGCGAACTACTCGCCAGAAGAATCGGCGCAGATTCCTACCGCCTGATGCAGGCCAAGGGGATCTTCACGCTCGGTGTCGGACATGTGCGAAGAAAGAATTCCCTGCCCGGTGAACGTTCGCCTCATCCCGCAACAATGATGACACCGGCAGTCGTCCATCTCACGGATCTTGAGTGGAGCATTCTTCTTGAACTGAAGCGCGAGTTCAGGGCCGATGAAATCACCGCTTTCCCTTGGTTAAAACGGGCAGAAGCAGCCGGGGTGACTCCCGAGATTTTTTATTCCGTGGCCCGGTCCTTTCTGGAACGCAAACTCCTTGGACGCTTCTCCACGTTTCTCGAGCATGTCAAACCCTCCTCGACAGGGGTCCGTGTCACGCGCTTCAATGCCCTCTTCCACTGGGCCGTTCCGCCAGGTCGTGAGGCTGAAGCCGGAGCTGAAATCGGACGCCATGATATCATGACCCATTGCTACTGGCGTGAGGGCGGTCCCGAATTCAACAATGTCAACATTATGGGCGTGGCTCATGGGACGGATAAAGAGCGAGTTCTCGAACACAAGGCGGCCATGGATATCCATCTTCAACAAGCTGGAATTCCGCTCCTCTACACGAATGTCTTCTGGGGTGGACGGAGCGAGATCAAGCCTTCCGAGATTTCACCGGAGATCTACAGAGCGTGGCGGAGTGAAATCGTTTGATTTTTCATTGCTTCAGGGAAGGCTTTGAAGCAAGATACTTAGCTCTATGAAAGCCGGCCTTCACCCTGATTATAACGCCACAACGATCATTTGCGCCTGCGGTGCCGCTTACCAGACCCGCTCGACCCGGGATAATATCAAGATTGGTATCTGCTCTTCCTGCCACCCTTATTTCACGGGCGAGCAGAAGTTCATTGATACGGCTGGTCGCATCGAGAAGTTCACCCGCCGTTATGGCAATGCTCGTGCGACTCGTGCTACCAAGCCATCGTTGACCAAAAAAGCCTAGATTGCCCCCTTCCCGATCCCAAGATCGGGAGGACGATTGGCGCTGGAAATCTCCGGTGCCGGACGGTTCCCCCGATTGGTCCTGTCGGGAGTAAGCTATGAACCTTGATTTCAAACCGCTGATTGCGAAGCGTCGCCAGCGCTTCGAGGAACTCGAGAAGGTGATCACTGATCCTTCCCTCTTTGACGATGCCAAAAAAGCCCGTGAGGTTCTTAAAGAGCATTCCAGGGTAAAGGAGTTAATCACCACTTGGGACGAACTTGAGAACCTGAGGTCCCAATTGACTGAAAATCAGGAGTTGGCGGTTTCCCCCGATGAGGAAATGGCGGAATTGGCCAAAGCTGAAATTGAGGAGATCAATGCAAAGATCCCAAAACTGGAACAGGCAGTCCTTCTCTCACTTCTCCCCCCTCAACCTGATGACGATCGCGACGCCATTGTGGAAATACGTGCGGGGGCCGGAGGATCAGAAGCGGCCATTTTTGCAGGAGACCTTTACCGGATGTATACCCGGTATGCAGAGATGGAAGGACTCCGCACCGAAATGATCGAGGCGAGTCCAAACGACGCAGGAGGATTCAAGGAGGTCATCTTTCAGGTTTTTGGAGACGATGTCTTCCGCAGACTACGATACGAGAGCGGCGTTCACCGCGTTCAGCGTGTCCCCGCGACGGAGGCCCAAGGCAGGATTCACACCTCGACGGCCACTGTCGCCGTTCTCCCAGAGGCCGAGGAAGTGGATATTGAAATCCGTCCCCAAGATCTCCGCATCGAGGTATGCAGGGCCGGTGGTCCAGGCGGACAAGGAGTCAATACGACGGATTCAGCCGTTCAGGTGATGCATATCCCGACCGGTAAAATCGTCCGCTGTCAGGACGGCCGCAGCCAGCAAAAGAACAAGGAAAAAGCCCTGACCATCCTGAGGTCCCGTCTTCTGGAGGAGAAGCGTGACGAGGAGGCCCAGAAGTATGCCGCTCACAGGAAGAGCCAGATCGGTTCAGGAGGTCGGGAAGAGAAAATCCGGACGTATAATTTCCCCCAAAACCGTCTAACGGAACATCGCATCGGGGTGACACTCTACAACCTCGACCGCGTGATGGAGGGTGAGATTGCCGATCTGATTGCGTCCATTGAAGCCACAGACACGCAGCAGCGGCTTGAGGAGTCGGTTTCCGGTTAGCCATGTCCACGACGTCCATGTCGTTGGTGGATGTTCTGAAAGGAGCCACTGAATTTCTCTCCAAACAAGGGGTTGAGCAGCCACGACTGAATGCCGAACATCTCCTTGCGCATTCCCTTGGAATCAAGCGCTTGGAGCTCTACCTTCAATTTGACAGACAACTGGGCGAACAAGAGAGGGAACCACTGCGGCATCTGGTCCGTCGTCGCGGCACGGGAGTTCCCCTTCAACACCTTCTTGGAACGGTGGAATTTTGCGGACGTCAGTTTACATGCGATCCGCGGGCACTGATCCCTAGACCGGAAACCGAGCAACTGGTTGAACGAGCCCTTACGTATGAGGGGCTGAATCGCATTCTGGATGTGGCGACAGGAAGTGGAGTCATCCCACTGACTCTCGCGCTGGAGCGACCTATTGCATCCTTATGTGCAACGGACATCTCTCCCGATGCCCTCTCCCTGGCACGGGAGAATGCTTCTTTGCTGGGAGCTGATCGAGTTGTTTTTTTTGAAGCTGACCTGATTCCAAATGATCTCCGTAAGGAGGCGACATTCGACCTGATCACGGCAAACCTACCCTATATTCCCTCTTCGGAGATTCCCACATTAAGCCGGGAAGTGCTGCAGGATCCGATCCTTGCACTCGACGGAGGAGTGAACGGACTTGACCTTGTCTTCAGACTCGCTCCACTTGCGCTGGAATGCCTGAAACCAGGAGGAAGACTTCTTCTTGAGATCGGTATCAACCAGGACAAAGATGTCATGAACTGCCTGTCCGGGTATAATTATCGGGACATTAACGCCCTCCCCGATTACCAAGGAATCCCCCGATTTGTGGAAGCAGTAAAAGATACACGTCAAGAATCACGGTAAGACTATTGAGTTTTTGGATTATGGATAAAATTCTCGTTCACGGTGGAGTTCGTCTGGATGGTGAGGTGCGCATCGGAGGATCAAAAAACTCAGCTTTGCCCATCCTCGCAGCCACCCTGCTGACTAAGGAGAAATGCGTCATCGACAGGATACCGGACCTGAGTGACATCCACTACATGCTGACCATTCTTGGAAGGCTGGGATGCGAAGTTGAGCGTGCCAGCGGGGTGGTTCAGATCCGCGCGGAAAAGATCCTAACGGAGGCTCCTTATGATATTGTCAGGAAGATGAGGGCTTCGGTTTGTGTCCTAGGCCCTCTCCTAGGTCGTGAAAAAGCGGCGAAAGTTTCCCTCCCGGGGGGATGTGTCATCGGGGACAGACCCATCGACCTGCACCTCAAGGGATTTGAGGCTTTGGGTGCAAAGGTTACGGTCAAGGGTGGCGACATTATCCTGGAAGCAACTCAACTCAAAGGGACGCGCATCAACCTCAGGGGGCGCAATGGTCCGACTGTTTTGGGAACAGGAAACATCATGATGGCGGCCGTTCTTGCGGACGGGACCACCGACATCGAGGGGGCCGCCGAAGAACCGGAGGTCATTGATCTAGCCAATTTTCTTACTGCGATGGGAGCAAGGATCTCAGGAGCGGGGACTCAACATATTCAAATCGAGGGGGTGGATGAACTTCACGGTGCCAATCACACCGTAATTCCTGACCGGATCGAGGCTGGCACCTTCCTCGTGGCCGGTGCCATCGCTGGAAATCAGGTTACCATCACAAGGTGTGAACCAAAACATCTTGGTTCCGTGATTGAGGCACTCAAGAATGCCGGATTTGAACTTTCTCACACGACTGACACAGTCACCATTTCCCCGAATGGTTTCCGCAGGCCGCTGCACATCGAGACCCTTCCCTACCCCGGATTTCCAACAGATATGCAGGCTCAGTTCTGTGCAATGCTGGCGACAATGAACGGCACCAGCGTCGTGACCGAAACAGTCTTTCCACATCGCTTCATGCATGTCTCGGAGCTCAAAAGAATGGGTGCAGTCATTGATCTGAGCGCTCACCGGGCAACGATCCACGGGGTTGAAAGACTCAGCGGCGCTCCGGTTATGGCAAGCGACCTTCGTGCCTCGGCGGCACTTGTGTTGGCGGCTCTTCCTGCGGATGGGATCACTGAGATCAACCGCGTTTACCATATTGACAGGGGATACGAGGCGATTGACGAAAAGTTAAACTCCTTGGGAGCTCATATTGAGCGGGTCAAGTCCTGAACGGTTGACCTTAAGAAAACGATCCTCCAGTTTTTCCATAAACCCAGATTTTACGATAGCGGACCGGTCAAAGCAGTGGCCGGATCCCTTGTCTGGCAAACTCTTTATTACGAGATTATGCATGGTGCGGTAGGATGCTGATGAAGGAGGTCTCTTGGTTCGTTGGTTCGACGCTCTTTTCTCAAAAGGTGATCCGATTGAGCCTTGTTTTGTGCAATTTACCCTGTGATACAAAATCTGGTTTAAAATAATCTGAAACCTTTTTTCTTTTTGGGTGTTCTTTTAATTGATGAACACAACCACCCTCCCACACTACCAAATTAAGAAACTTAGCATAGCCGCTCTGACGGTTTTTCTGATGACATCCAATGCGACCATCATCAGGGCACAGGATCAAGGAGCATCCCCCTCCCCTCCAACTGATTATTCTACACCTCCACAAGGAAAAGGTGGCAAGAGTGGTAAGGGGGGTAAAGGAGGACCCGGAGGAGGATTACACCTACTCCCCCCGCGAATGGCGGATCAACTCAATCTCTCGGATGATCAAAAAAATCAGATTGCCGCTCTTGAGACAGAAATGAAGACAAGGCTCGAAAAAATTCTGCTCCCGGACCAGATGGAAAAATTAAAACAGGGTCGCACCGGACATAGTGGTGGCAAGGGGGGGACTTACCCCGAGGATACTTTTTTTCCTAAAAAAAGCGTGGCCCCTTAAAGAAACCAGACCCGTTAATAAACGAGGCTTGAAGGACCAGAATCTCCTTGTCCCAACTCTCCGGAAGCAATCTGTGAGAGTTCTTTTTCATCCTTCAGACGGGCCCCCTCTTGCTCGACCTTTTCTTGGAGAAAGGCTTTCAGCTCGGGGATGCCCTCTCCCAACTCCGCACAAACAGGCAAAATCGAGACCCCTTTATATTTCTTTTTGAAGGCCTTGATGTTCCCTTC
>CAIKFI010000012.1 GCA_903826635.1 uncultured Spartobacteria bacterium
GAAACTCCTATTCTATCCGTTGAACTACGGGGTCTGCTGAAAACAGGGTATCACCTATCCAGATCGTGACAAGACTCCGGCGAAGAATCGGCCTCAAGTCGATTCTCGAAGCCTTGTTCCGAATATTAGGGGATTCTTGAACAAAACTATTTTCTCTCGCAAGCCGTTGCACCAGACTCGAACGCGTTCCATAAAGAGGTAAACAACCGGCGTGGTAAAAAGGGTTAGTGCCTGGGAGACAACTAAACCTCCGACAATGGCCACTCCAAGAGGTTGACGAAGTTCCGAACCGACCCCCATGCCGATGGCCAGTGGCAGCGAACCGAACACAGCCGCGGCACTGGTCATCATGATCGGCCTGAATCGAACGAGACAGGCCTCATAAATGGCATCCCTGGGTGACAGGAATCGTTCACGTTGTGCCTCAATGGCATAATCAACCATCATGATGGCATTTTTCTTCACGATACCGACAAGAAGGATGATGCCGATCATAGCCACGATGCTAAGTTCCATTTTCATGAGGATGAGGGCCAGTAAGGCACCGATTCCCGCAGTGGGAATCGTGGATAAAATCGTCAAGGGGTGGATCAGGCTCTCGTAGAGCATTCCGAGGACAATGTAGACCGCTAGGATTGCGGCCAGGATGAGAAGTGGTTGTGATGAAAGACTGTCTTGAAACAGGAGCGCATTGCCCGCAAAGCCACCTTTGATCGAGGGTGGCATTTTCAGTTCTGCCATCGCCTTGTTGACAATCTCCTCAGCCTCTCCAAGGGAAACCCCAGGTTGAAGGTTGAAGGAAAACGTGACGACGGGAAACTGTCCCTGATGATTCAGGGAAAGGGGCTGCGTGATCTGATCGAAATGAGCGATCGCGCTCAGCGGAATCATCTTACCGGAATTGGATTTCACATAAATCTTGGAAAGATAGGCGGGATCCTTGGCCATTTCAGGATTCGCCTCCAGAATCACATGAAACTGACTGCGGGGCTGATACATCGTCGATACCTGATGCTGTCCAAAGGCGTTATAGAGTGCCTGATCCACCTGAATCGGCTCAATACCTAGACTGCCGGAAAGATTGCGATCGACAACAACCTTGACCTGCCGTCCTTGAAATTGTGAGTCCGCATTCACGTCGACTAGCTGGGGGTATTTTTGAAGTTTTTCGATAAGTTTTGGAGCCCAGGTAATGAGCGGGGCGATCGTATCGGATCTCAGCGCATATTGGTATTGAGCTCTGGACTGTCGACCACCCATCCTGAGATCCTGAGCAGGTGCAAGAAAGGTTCTTGCTCCCTTGACAGCGGCAAGCTTCGGGCGGAGACGGTTAATGACACCATCAACGTCAAGACCACGCTCGGACTTTGGTTTCAAGGCGATATAAAGACGGCCATTATTGGAACCCGTTCCACCATTTGAACCAATGACAGAAGCTATGTGCGCTACAGCCGGATCCTCCTTGATAATTTTTGCAATCTGTTTCTGCTTCTCCTGCATGGCCAAGAAAGAAATGTCTTGGGCTCCCTCCGTTGTTCCGAATAGCAATCCGGTATCCTGTTGTGGGAAAAATCCCTTGGGTACGATCGTGTAGAGATAAACCGTCAGGAAAACAGTACCCAGCGTGAGAAACTGGACGAGACGAACATGTTTGAACACCCAATCCAATTTTCTCCGGTAGTAAGATTGCATGGCATGAAATCCCAACTCGAACCAATGTGCCAATCCCGTCTCAACCTTGTGATGTTCTCTTTCCAGAAATCTGGCGCATAGAGATGGTGTCAGCGTTAGGGAAACTACCAGAGAGACAAGAATCGAACAGCTTAGGGTCATGGCAAATTCATGAAACAGCCTTCCCATGACCCCTCCCATCATCAAAACAGGGAGAAAGATCGCTACCAGGGAAAGGCTCATGGAAACCACGGTGAATCCTATCTGTTTCGCACCCAGAATCGATGCTTCCATCGGTGACTTTCCAGCTTCTATGAGGCGCACGATATTCTCGATGACCACAATGGAATCATCGACAAGAAATCCGACCGAAACAGTAAGCGCCATCAGCGAGAGATTGTTCAGGCTGTATCCGAAGATCCACATCATCCCGAATGTTGCCGCTATGCAAAGCGGGACGGTGATCCCAGCAATGAAGGTCGGAACAAGCCGACGGAGAAAAAGGAACATGACAAGAATAACGAGTGCGCTTGTGATGATCAACGTGGTTTGAACATCGTTGACCGAGGCACGTATTGTCTGAGTTCGATCCGAAACAACATCCAGATGAACTCCCGGGGGGAGCCACGAACGGAGCAGAGGAAGAATCCTGTTAATTTCATCCACGATCTCAATGACATTGGCGTCGCTCTGCTTGAACACAGGCATGATCACGGCACGCTTCCCGTCAAACCAACCACCCTGATAACGGTTCTCGGTTGCATTCATGACTTTTGCCACGAAAGAGAGAGGAATGGGGACTCCGTTCCTCTGGGCGATCACCAGATCCTGATAATCCCCGGCATCGAGAAGTTGATCGTTGACTCGAAGGCCGTAGGAACGATCAGACGTCTCGATAAAACCTTTCGGCGCAAAATGGTTTGCCCCCGTTAAAAAAAGCTGCAGGTCATTCATGCCCAGACCAATGCTTGCCAACTGTGCAGGATCGACCTGAACCCTGACGGCCGTCTTCGCCCCTCCCGAAATCATAATCTGACTGACACCCGCAATCTGGCTGATTCTCTGGCAGATAATATCATCGGCAAAGGTATACACATCGGACAGGGGCATGGTGTCTGATGTCATTGCCAGAACCATGATGGGAGATCCCGCGGGATTCACCTTGCGGTAATCGGGAGGGCTTTTGATTTCGGGAGGGAGATCATGAGCAGAGGCCCTGATCGCGGCCTCGACATCCCTGGCCGCCCCGTCGATGTTCCTGTCCAGATCAAACTGGACCGTCATCTCACTACTCCCAGACTTGCTGGTTGACGTCATCTCGATCACCCCGGGAATCTGTCCAAGACGCCTTTCCAAAGGAGCCGCTAACGCCGAAGAGGCGGTCTGTGAATCGATTCCCGGGACATCCGCGCCGATGCTTATCGTGGGAAAATCAACACTTGGAAGAGGGGCTATCGGAAGAAAGAAATAAGCACAGAAGCCGAGGATAAAAACGCCGATGGCAATTAGCGACGTTCCCCTCGGGCGCTTGATAAAGGGGGCGGAGATATTCATGAGGCTAGGATTCCGAAAGACTCGAATGATCGGTTATGGAAAACTCATTATGGGTGTCTTTTGAAGAAAATTTGGCAGTCATCCAGTTCTCCAAACGATCAAGATAGAGGTAGATGACCGGCGTTGTGTAGAGTGTGATCAGTTGTGACAGCAGGAGACCACCGACAATGGCAATACCAAGGGGCTTGCGAAGCTCCGAACCAGTGCCCGACTGAAACGCCAGTGGAATTGCACCGAGAAGAGCCGCCGCAGTGGTCATCATGATTGGCCTGAATCGCAGCAGACAGGCCTGATAGATCGCATCCCGGGCAGTAACTCCCCGCACCTTTCTGGCATCGAGGGCAAAATCAATCATCATAATCGCGTTCTTTTTCACAATACCGATCAACAGGATGATTCCGATCAATGCGACAAGGCTAAACTCCATTCTGCAAAGAAGAAGGGCAGACAATGCCCCGACTCCCGCGCTGGGAAGAGTGGAAAGAATGGTGATCGGGTGGATGTAGCTCTCGTAAAGGACACCGAGGACGATGTAGATCACGATGATTGCTGCAAGAATGAGCAGAGGTTCGCTGGCAAGGGAAGACTTGAACTCAGCCACTGTCCCGAGAAACTGTGTCTGGATACTGTCGGGAAAACCGAGTGAGCGTTGTATTTTCTCAAGAATTTTAACAGCTTCGCCCAGCGAGTGACCACGGCTTACATTGAAAGAGATGGTCGATGAGGGAAACTGACCCTGATGTGTTATCATGAGGGGGCTTGTTTTGGTCTTGATGCTGACCAGTGCATTCAAAGGAACCAGCTTGCCAGAGGAGGAACTGACATAGATTTTATCGAGCGCTTCCGGGGAGTTTCGGAAATTCGAGGCGTTTTCCATCACGATCCTGTATTGGTTGAGTTGGGTGTAAATGACGGAGATCTGACGCTGTCCAAAAGCGTCGTAAAGGGTTTCGTCAATAGCTTGAACCGGCACATTCAGACGTGAGGCGGCGACACGGTCGATCGTGATTTCCAACTGGAGCCCCAGATCCTGCTGATCACTGGCAACATCGGAAAGAGCCGGTTCGGAACGGAGGCGTTCGATCAGTTTGGGGATCCAAGTGCGCAGAACTGACGGATCCGCATCCTGTAGTAGATACTGGTATTGAGTACGACTGATGCGGGTATCAATCTGAAGATCTTGGGAGGGTTGAAGGTAGAGACTGATGCCGGAAACCTGCCGGGCGGTCTCGGAGAGACGCGCCATGATTATTCCGATCGGAACCCGGATATCACGCGGCTTCAGAACGATGTAAAAGCGCCCCGTATTCTGCGTGGAATTAACAACACCGGTGCCCACGAAGGCCGCTACACGCACCACATCGGGATCTTTGGCAATTAAGGCCGAGAGCTCTTGCTGACGGTCCTTCATCTGCGTGAAGGAGATGTCCTGAGCCGCATCAGTCACTCCAATGATAAGGCCCGTGTCCTGAAGCGGGAGAAGTCCCTTTGGGATGAAAAGGAAAAGTATAACCGTGATCGCAAGAGTTGCAAAGGCAACCAACAGGGTCGCACGTTGGTGTCGCAGCACCCAAATCAAGGTTCGATCGTAAAACCGAAGCGCCGTTTCAAAGAAACCCTCGAGTGAACGGGAAAGATTGGTTTCGTTCTCGTGGCTTTCGGCCTTGAGCATCTTTGAACACATCATGGGAGTGAGCGTCAAAGATACGATTGCCGAAACAATGACGGCGGTGCTGAGCGTGATGGCAAATTCTCTAAAGAGACGCCCAACAATCCCGGACATGAAGAGAAGAGGTATGAATACGGCTATCAGAGAAATGCTTAATGAGATCACCGTGAAACCGATCTGACGCGATCCCTTCAGGGCAGCTTTAAGTGGCGAATCTCCCAGTTCGATATAGCGGACAATGTTTTCGATCATGACGATCGCATCATCGACAACAAATCCCGTGGAGATCGTGAGGGCCATCAAGGAAAGGTTATCAAGGCTGAAACCCAGCAAATACATGACGGCAAAGGTTCCTAGAACCGAAAGAGGCAAGGCGACACTCGGGATAATGGTGGCGGTCAACTTCCGAAGAAACAGGAAGAGAACCAGAACCACCAAAAAGACAGTCAGCAGGAGGGTGAATTCGACATCCTTGACCGAGGCGCGGATCGTTTCCGTGCGGTCCGAAAAAATAGAAATGTGAATCCCCGGGGGGAGCGAGGAGGCCAGTTTTGGCAGAAGCTCTTTCAGGCGATCCACCGTGTTGATGATATTGGCACCCGGTTGTCTTTGAATATCGATCAAAACAGCCTGTCGGTAAGGATCCTTGGCGCTGGAGACCCATGCCTGGACCAGGGAATTTTCCACATCATCCTGAACCGTGGCCACATCCATCAGACGAACCGGGGCATTGTTTTTGGGATTATAGACTAGGATCAGAGGGGCCAGTTCCGCCGCACTGAGGATTTGATCGTTCGCACCGATTGTAAAGGACTGCTTGGCACCATCAAAGCTGCCTTTAGGGGCGTTGGCATTGGCCTGGTTGATGATTGTCCGCACCGATTCCAGACTGATTCCCTGCGCATTCAGAGCCGCAGGATTAAGTTTAACCCGAACCGCTGACTTCTGGTTTCCTTGAATGGTGACAAGGCCAACTCCTTGGACCTCACTCAACTTCTGGGCAAGGACCGAATCAGCAAAATCATTGATTTTAACAAGTGGTAGCGTGTCGGAAGTGATTGCCAGCGTAAGAATCGGGGCATCGGCAGGATTTACTTTGTTGTAAACCGGTGGGTTCGGCATGTTGGCCGGAAGAACCCCCCCCGCCGCATTAATGGCTGCCTGAACATCTTGCGAGGCTTGATCGATATTTTTACCGAGAATGAATTGCAGGGTGATGACCGATGTTCCGAGTGAACTGATCGAATTCATCGAGGCGAGGCCACTGATCTGACCAAACTGTTTTTCCAGCGGTGCCGTGACGAGCGAGGCCATGACTTCAGGATCGGCTCCCGGATATTGTGAAGTCACCTGAATGGTCGGGAAATCAACCGTCGGCAATGCTGAAATCGGCAGGAACTTGAACCCCAGTATGCCGACAAGGATGAGAGCCACCATCAGGAGGGATGTGGCGATCGGCCTCTTGATAAAAGGTTCTGAAATATTCATGAAATCTCTTGTGGTCGCGGAATCAAAGAAATCCTGACTGCTTCCCGTTTCACCAAGGGGCTTGCAGCTTAAATCGTCAGGCGTGATTAAGGGGTTTTGCGATGATGGGAACCGGACTCCGCACCGGATTTGGAAACGGTTTTTGCAGAGGCCGTGATGACGGGAGAATTCGGTTGAAGGCGATATTGGCCGTCAACAACAACCTTTTCATCCACCTTGAGCCCAGATTCGATCAAAGAAAGTCCTGCCTCGGCTCCACCGACAGTCACGGCACGCATCTCTGCGGTGTTTCCCTCACCCACCACATAAACATAGGAACCTTCAGGCCCAAGTTGCACGGCCTCGGTCGGCACGACCAAGGAATCAGCACGTTTTGTTACAAGAAGCCTTACATTGACAAATTGTCCGGGCCAGAGTTTGTAATCTTCGTTCCCAAAAACAGCCTTGAGTCTTACTGTAGCCGTTGATGTGTCGATCTGATTGTCCACGACACTCAGGACACCCGTAGCCAATGGGGTCTGATTATTCCGATCCAGCGCAATGACTTCCAGGGACTTATGGGCAAGCATTGGTTCGCGAATCTGCGGAAGACTCTGCTGAGGAAGCGTGAAAGAGACATAGATCGGTTGGATCTGGTTAATCGTGACGATCGAGGAAGCACCATTGGCCATATTGCCACCAACCATGACCTGATTTCCAACATCTACCTGCTTCACGCCTGTTCGACCACTGATCGGGGCGGTCACCTTGGTGTAATCTAACTGAGTTTTTTGCAATTCGACGTTTGCATCATCTGCCTGCACGGTCGCTTCAATCTGGGCAACAAGATACCTTTGGGTATCAAAGGTCTGTTTATCGAGGACATTCTTCTCGAGTAGCGATTTGTCACGTTCCAACAAGACTTTGGCACTTTGCAGTTGAGCCGTGTCCTGGAGTTTCTTGGAAAGAGCCTGATCGTATTGAGCCTGATAAGTTCTCGGATCAATGAGGGCCAAGACATCGCCGAGTTTAACCTCCTGCCCTTCCTGAAACTTAATCTCTTGGATCTGCCCGGAAACCCGAGCATTCACTAGGACTGAATTGAACGCCTGAACGGTCCC
>CAIKFI010000013.1 GCA_903826635.1 uncultured Spartobacteria bacterium
CGACGGGGGGTGTTTATTCAGAAACCAAAAAAGGCCCTGAGCTTCGCTTGCACTCGAATCATTCACAAATAGAGTGCTAGGGACTACCGGAAAGTGTTTATCACACGATGTATGGAAGGAGGTGTTGACGCCCAAACAATAGCTAATTGGCAAGGCCACCAGGACGGAGGTGTCCTAATCCTTCAAGTCTTCGGGAAGGTAATATCCAAACATAAAAAGATTGGGCGGCACTTATCACTGCCCCTACCACACCCCAACCAGATTCTCATCCCAACTCTGGCCTAATCAATGGGGTAAGCTCGGCACATCTACTACAGGGATACCGATTTTCGGTCCTAGCGAACAAGTCTGGAGGAGGTCCTCCTGCTTTGCATTTCCACCCTGGCATTCCTTCCTGTTGGGATGCTTCAAGGATACCAATTAGCCCAACCGAATTACGACTCGGGTGGATCGCTGACTGGGGTGGCACTGTATTCCTCCTTGGTGTTTTCAATCTCATCGGCAGCGTTCTCCTTATGATCCTCTGGAATCTTAAGGAGCCATCCTTCTTCTTGGGCGATACCCTGCCCGAAGAGAGCGCATCCGGCCAAGAAAGGCTAAATTCTTTGAGCTCGGAGTCCCTTTAGCAAAATATTTTTGTGTATTGAGGGGGTTTTCGTAAATGTCCTTCGGTGATTAAAAAAGTTTTGGGCCCTGGATTCGGCCTTCTTGGACAACGAGACTTCGGGAGTCTCTGGGGCGGCAACCTGTTCTCTAACACTGGGACCTTCATGATGATCATTGCGGCAGGATGGGAGATGAGTTCCATGACCCAGAATGCGGCGCTAGTGGCCATGGTGCAGACGGCACTCAGCCTCCCCTTCTTCTTTTTTGTCATTCCCGGAGGGATCATTACGGATCTCGTCAACCACCGCAGGTTGCTCATCATTATGCAAACCTCGATGCTTCTGGCTGTCGCCGTGATCGCGTGGTGCTCGTGGACCGGCAGGCTCACTCCGTGGGTCCTTCTCGGTCTGCTGACCTTTGTCGGCATCGGGACGGCCGTGCACCAACCCGCATGGAAAACATTGCTCCAAGATCTGGTCACACGGGAGCAGTCTGCCTCGGCCGTTGCCCTCAACAGCCTGAACTTCAATATTGGTCGGGCTATTGGCCCTTTTTTAGGTGGCATGCTTGCGGGGATTGGCGGAGCCGCAAGCGTCTTTGCCTGCAAGTCTCTTTCCTACGTTTCTGTCATCGGTGCCCTCTGGCCGATTCCCAACGAACGCATGCCGCAGCCTAAGACCGGAGTCACGGCCTCCTCCGTGATCTCCTCCATTGGAGAGGGGTTCTCATTTCTAAAAACTTCACCCATCCTTCGCGGCATCCTATTGAGGTACGGGCTCTTCATTCTCCCTGCCTCGGGGATGATGGCCCTGCTGCCGCTGGAGGCACGCAGGGAACTGGGATCAGGAGTCTTCGGATACGGCGCACTAATGAGCTTCCTCGGAGTGGGTGAACTGCTTGGGGCCCTCGGTGTGGGTGCCGTGATTGGTTCCTTGTTCATCCCGGGGCTCAAGCAGAGGTTTTCCATAGATTCCGTGGTCATGGTGACTCTTGTCTGCTTTTCGCTGTGTATCCTCGGAGTGAGCCAGGGGAACAGTATGCTCCTGGACGATCTCTTCCTTATTGTCGGGGGAGCGGCCTGGAGCGTCATGACCGTGACCCATCAGGTTGCCGTGCAGTTCTGTTCGCCAGACTGGGTGAGAGGGAGAACAACCTCTTTCTACATGCTTACCCTAGAGGGTGCGACAGCCATCGGGAGCCTAACCTTCGGATGGATCGCCCAACTGACCACAATCCGGGAGAGCATCATGCTTTGCGCGGTTGTCTCGATGCTGGGGATCCTGCTGATCCGACGCTTTCCGCTCACCGACGACTCCTCGGAGGAGTAATCACTAGGGTCGCTCGGAAGAGGGCTGTTTTTATCTTCAGGTCATTTTGGTGAACGCATGGATCCTCCATCAAGGAACTCCACCATGGCGCGGCGTGTCTCCTCGTGGCAATCGTCAGAAACAGTATGACCTACCTCATGAATGAGGAGACCCTTGGAATGGGGGATGCCTACGATAAATCGTTGCAGCAAGCTCGGGTCGATCACCATGTCCCGAGCGAGCCAGATGATTAGTCTGGGGCAATCAATTGAGGGCAGCGCAACGATCAGTCCTTTCAGTAGAAAGGAGTCCATCCTGCTGATGACCGCCATGGTGGCTGCTCTTTGACTAACAGCTCGGTCAACATACCATCTCCGGCATTGTATTGATTGCAGCTAAAAGGATTCTTGAGAACTTCAAGCCTGCCGAAAGGAAGATGTTCTGGCTCTCCAGGTTGTTGTTCCCGGCGGAAGCATTGTAGAAGAGCGAGGTGTTCCAGCGCTTGGCGAACTCTAAAGTCACACCCACACCCGTGAAGAGGAAGTCCCTGATCGGGGTCGCGCTCCAGTTCGAAAAGGTCGGGCTGGTTCCTCGGAGGTTACCATTGATCGCATAAGGGTTCCGCATGAACTCATGCTGCCAGTTGAGCGAGATCTGCGGCACCACCACGTTCTTGC
>CAIKFI010000014.1 GCA_903826635.1 uncultured Spartobacteria bacterium
ACCATCTCGGGCTATGCGATTCTTGCCTTCATGGCATTCCTCTTAATTTTCTTTATCAGGCGTAAGAATGAGACACCCACCTTGAATCAAGGTGATCAATCCACGCCCGTATAATTTGAGCCCTCGAAAGCTGTTAGCGAGTGAAAGGGTGGCAATATCATCCGGACTGATTGCCAGCAAAATCTTCAAGCCTTCAAACCTTCCGCAGAGGCAGATTGTGAGGCAGCTCAGAGACATCTTTTGAGGATTAAGATTTCGTTCTCCTGATCTCCGTTGGATGAAAGCTTCTTAACTGTTCAGGGAGTCGGCATTCTTCACCTGCAATGATTTGCTAGAATCATACAGGCAACGACCGCAGAGATCATCGAGACAATTAGGACCCCAGCAGCGGCTACATCCTTGGCCTTTCCGATCCGTTCTCTCTGTTCCAGCGAGACCTCGTCACCCAGGAACTCGATTGCCGTATTCATGGCTTCGGCCATCCAGACCATTCCAATGCAGATCAGGATGGCTAACCATTCAGTTTTCTGAAGTTTTAGAAAAAATCCTCCAATCACCACGATCAGTGTCGAAATCAAGTGAATGCGGGCATGTGGCTGTGTCTCGATCAGGGTGCGGATGCCATGAAAGGCATATCCGAAACTTTTTACTCGGGCATTCAGATACTTTCTGATCATAAGGAGGCAGGGGTGTATGTGGAAGTGTAGGTGACGCTGTTTTCCTCTGCAATCACCGGCAACGAAGAGGAGAGTCTCTCCCACTCCTCCATCACGCCACTCAAGCGTTCTTGGATGGTGGCAAGCTCCCTGTTGAGTTCAAAGGCCTGTCCCCCCTTCATGGATTCATTCTGTTCCAATTGATCCACGATTTCCAACTGTCGTTTCTCCAATTCGGAAATCTCCTCCTCGGCAACCTTAAGTCTGGCATGGGTTTCACGGAGGACCTTGTTGACAGCTTTTCTTTGCTCGGCCTCGGCCCGTCGCTGTTCCTTGATTTCCTTCATCCCCATCTTGACCCTAGGGGTCGGTGTTTCATCCGGAACAGATTCCGGCCTGTAATTGCCAGGAGCGATAAGCCCCGTCCGCTCGGACTGGGATCCGGATTTATCAAGATAGTATTGATAGTCACCAGCATACGGAGTGAGTTTTCCTGCGCTGATATGGAGAACACTTGAGGCCAAGGCCCTGATAAAGTGGACGTCGTGGCTGACGAACAGCAGGGTCCCCTCATACTGCCTGAGTGCGCCGATCAGGGCATCGATGCTCGGCATGTCGAGATGGGTGGTCGGTTCGTCCAGCAGAAGCAGGTTGGGAGGATTCAGCAGGAGCTTTACGAGGGCCAATCGACTTTTTTCCCCCCCGCTCAGGACTCCGACAGGTTTGAACACATCATCACCACGGAAGAGAAATGATCCCAAAATCGTTCTGACAGTCTGTTCCGGAACTGGGGTCTTGGTCTCCATGGCCTCGGCCAGAACCGTTCTCTTAACGTCGAGCATTTCCGTGCGATGCTGCGCAAAATAGCCGACTGTGAGATTATGTCCCGGGGTAATGGTTCCAGCCTCCAGGGGAAGCATGCCTGCAAGGATCTTGAGCATGGTTGATTTGCCGGCACCATTTGGACCCACGAGGACCGTTCGCTCTCCCCGCTGCACTTCCAAACCAAGATGATCATAGACCACATGGGATCCGTAGGCCTGCCTGACTCCTTCAAGCGTGATCGTGCGCTCGCCACCGCGCTTTGGTTGCGGAAAGGAGAAGTGAACGGTTGCCTCATCTCGTTCGGGAGGTTCTATTTTTTCCATCCTCGCCAGTTGCTTGACCCGGTCCTGAGCCTGGGCCGCCTTGCTTGCTTTGGCGCGGAATCGGTCGATGAAGCGCTGAAGTTCCGCGATTTCCCGTTGCTGGTTCTTGTAGGCGGCAAGATGCTGCTCCTCCCTGGCTGCTTTTTGGGAGAGGTAGTCGTCGTAGTTGCCCCGATATCGGTTGAGTTTTCGATTTCGGATTTCAAGGATGCCGACGCAGATCGAGTTGAGAAACTCGCGGTCATGGGAAATTGCCAGGATCGCCCCGTTGTATTTGGAAAGATAGTTCTGGAACCATCCTAACGACTCGAGATCAAGGTGGTTGGTCGGTTCGTCCAGCATGAGAATGTCTGGTTCCATCACAAGCAGACGTGCCAGATGGGCCCTCATGATCCACCCGCCACTCAACGTGCGAGCGGGTTTGCCGACATCAGCATCCCGGAATGCCAAACCGCTCAGTATCCTCTTGGCCTTGACTTCGAGAGTGTGCCCATGGAGCTCCGCAAAGCGCCCCATCGCTTCATGGTGAACGGGGTCCTCCTCGGAATGTTCACGGATCTGACGGCGGATCTCCTCCATTTCAGGAGAGATATTGGTCGCCAATTCCAGAACGGTTTCCTCCCCGGAAGGAGCGCTCTCCTGCGGGAGAAATCCGACCGAGACATTGCGCTCCAGCGAGACTGTTCCGGAGTCTGGGGCGGCCTCTTTCAGGATCAGCGAGAAAAGAGTGGATTTCCCCGCTCCGTTGGCTCCGATCAGGCCGATACGATCGCCGCGATTGACTTGGAGCGAGGCCTCTTGAAACAGCACACGTCCTCCATAAGATTTTGTGAGTCCGGAAGCCGTTAGCATAGTTTGATAGGAGGGCGAAAAGATGCACTCATGCGCTGGGAATCAAAAGAAGAATCATAAAGAAAGCAGGGAATTATGGTGGGACGGAACCATGTTTGATAAATGTTGAGAGTGACTCTTGTCGAGATCTCCTCCCTTTTAGCGGCTTCCTGTGCCGCTGGGGCGATCAATGCCGTGGCGGGTGGGGGGACCTTGGTGACGTTTCCCGTGCTGATTCTGTTTGGGATGAATCCTGTGGTTGCCAATGCTACCAGCACGCTTTCTCTCGTGGTCGGGACAGCCGGAAGTTTTTATGGATTCCGTGATCGTCTCAAGGAAGTGCGGTCCTGGTTTGCTACATTTATTCCAGTGAGTCTGCTGGGTGGTTGGTTGGGAAGCATCTTGCTGACTCATGGCAGTGAAGCGGTCTTTTCGAAGTTAGTCCCCTACCTTGTCCTGTTTGCAACCGTGTTGTTCATGCTTCAGGGAGTTCTTACACGAAAAGCTTCAGACACGTGCGGGGATGACCGCAAACCTCCCTCAGGAAAGTTCCATCTCATCATGGCCTTGTTCTTTCAGTTCCTGATCTCCATCTATGGGGGCTACTTTGGAGCCGGAATCGGTATCCTGATGCTGGCCTCATTGGGATTTATGGGGTTTTCCGACATTCATCGTATGAATACACTCAAAACGGTGCTCGGTTCCCTTATTAATCTGATCGCAGCGATTTGGTTTACACTTTCCGGACTGATCGACTGGCCTCACATGGGAGTCATGACACTGGGGGCGGTCACTGGATACTACCTGGGATCAACGTATTCCCAGCGACTTTCACAGAAAATGGTGCGAGATATCATCCTGGTGATCGGTCTGGTGATCACCGCCGTGATGTTCTGGAAATTCCGATAACTGGAACTTCTTCAGGAGCGTGATTGTCCTGACCTGGGTGATCGCTTCACGGCCCACCTCTGGAAATTGACTTCTTTAGGAGTGGAGATGCCTCTCTTGAGTATGGTGGCTGAGAAGGGTTGCAAGGAAACAGTTTGCCCCCTTGATTAGATAATAAATCAAGGTGATGGCGACAAAGAAGAGGAGTGTCATCTCTTCAGGTTTCGGATTCAGGGCATCTCTTAGAGCTTGATTTAAAAGGTGTTTCGGATCGGTCACCACATCCCAGCTATTGAGTCTGTCAACCCTTCCGAGATAAATCCCAAAGGCGCTCAAGGACATCACCAAGAGCTCTAGAGGAAGGATGAGCCAACCGTGGCCATGCCTGATTAAGGCTCTTCCCCAAAGCATAAGGGAGAGGACGAAGCACTGCATCCCGATAAAAAAATAAAGAAAATATTCAAGAAGCAACAAACTCATCGCCCAGATGGGTAGGGGAGGAGTCACCCTCACTTTGGCCACAAAATGGATCACATCGGTGAGCACGTAGGGAGCATTTGGCAGGAAGAGGAGAAACACCACCAGCAGGGGCCACCAAACAAACGCAGGGATCCCGTTATGGTGCCTGAAAATGAAAAGCGCGATCAGCATCGGAATCAGGGCTAGGGAAAAATCCAGTCCCATGTGAAAATTAGGACTGATGATTGAGAGAGCCTGTTGGAAGGTTTGCTCGATGGTTGCGTGAACATCAACGCTTGCGATGAGTGCGGAAGTCATGATCATGGGGTATTCAATAGTATCTGTTGGATCAGATCGTCAAAGGCTCAATGAATGATTTCGGTTTTTTGTCATAAAAAGCGGAAGACTTCTTTAAGGTGGAATGACGAAGCTTGGGAAGCTGATTTTCAATCCTCTCGATAAGATTCGCAGAGGCTTTGCTTTTGCTGCCCGATCGCAGCGTTTCAGCCAGGATTCTGTAATCGCGTTCCCTGCCGGCAAGTTCACCGATTTCTTCCAACTCAAGGATGAATTTCACACCTTCTTCAGGCCAATATCTTGAGGTGATGCGGAGGGAATAGAAAAGTTGTTTAACCAATTTCCTAAAGGCATGAAAAACTTCCGGGTCATCGGTTTGCAAGGAGAGTTCCAATATTGTGCGTCCCCTACGATAGATCCTGCGCAACCGACGACGGACGTCCCTGCCTTCAAGGCTTTCCAGTCTCCACGACTTTATCAGGCTGATTGATTTTTTAAAGCCGTCGATGACCAGGGGAATCTGACGCACTCCGTTTTTACGAATCTGATTGGCGATGTCGGCCAATCCCTCCCTCAAAGAATAATAATCGTCCGGTAACAGGTCTTCGGATTCCAGAATCAGGTCGAGTGTCTGGACCCGCACCTCGGAATCTCTCAACGGTCCCAGTCGTCTGGATGCCTCATGAAGCAGATTGAGAATCTTTTCTCTCTCCGGATTCTTGATTGCCGTAGAGGCCAGTTGGACGATCGTCCGAACCTTCTTGATGGTTGTTCGGGCCAAGTGAACCGACTCTGGAGAGGCATTGTTTCCATGGAGTTCCTGGATCGCCCTCTCCAGCAGGAGGCGTGCGAGAGACAGATGTTCTTTTCCCAATGCTTTACCCTTCCTCAGATGCAGTCGTGGTTTTTTCGTTGCAGCCCCGGATTTGACCCTGCTGCTTCCACTCTTGCGATCCGCCGACGTTCGCTTGGATGGCGAATTCATCTTTGTGGGTTTCATCAGAGTCTTCCTAAAAAGTCTTTATGACGAATCCCTAACCCATTCCAGATAGGGATGGGTGCTGAGGTTCGAATTATAATAGCGTGAGTCCCCGCTCACCTCCGTTCCGATCCAGGGAGGCAGGATGATGCTCTCTTCGGGATGAGACAGTTCCACTTCCGCCATGATCAGTCCCTTGTTTTCTCCAAGGAATTCATCCACTTCCCAAAGATGCCCCTCAAACAAGATTTTGTGACGGTTTTTTTCGACAATGGGACCGATGCATAAATCCAGCAGTTGTTGGGCATCCTCCAACGGGATGGAGTATTCAAATTCTGTTCGTGATATTCCTGAGACGGGACCCTTGATGGTCAGGTAACCCTTTGTTCCGGCGATCCTGATTCTTACCGTCCGTACCGCATCCTTGGAGAGGTATCCCTGCGCATAGTGTATTGGCAAGGCCCCTATTCTCCACAGGTCACTAGAGACGAGGAATTTGCGTTCGATTTCCATACCCATGCCGACAAACCTTGCCCGAGGAGGCTCAGAGTGCAAGAGGAAGCATTCAAATGGATATGCTGTTTTATCTTCACGAGGAGTTGGGCTATCATTCAAACCATGTGGATTTTCTATGCTCTTGCCGCCTCCCTCTGTTGGGGAATGAGTTACGCTGCAAGCGGTCCTCTACTCAAAAAGGGTTTGAGTCCCCTGGTCTTTTTTTTGGGATACTCGATCTTCGGATTTCTCGTTGCTCTGCTGTTCATGGTCTTTACCGGTAGACTCTTCTCCCTGATGAAGGGTATCACCCTCTCCCCGTCGGATCTGGGATGGTTCCTTTTTTCAATCGGGGGATCGGCACTGGGGGCCTATCTGACCTATGCCGCGATGGGAGCCAAGAATCCCACGTTGGTTTCATTGATTGAAATATCCTATCCTCTCTTTGTCGTTGTATTCGCTTGGGTGTTTTTTCACCAGATCGAACTCCGTCCTATTACTATTGCCGGAGGTTTACTAGTTTTGGCGGGCGTGATCGTGATCATTTTGGCGGAGCGCTGAGCGTTCTCGATACCCCTTGATTGTACGATTTTTTGTGCGACCAGTGATCGTTAACAAAAAAAGTTAATCAGTCCTTAATAAGAACAGAAATGTGCCCATGTCCTCGCCGATGAAGAGTGTCCCAGCGACTGGTGTAACGCGTCGGGATTTTCTTTGCGGTCTCGGAGCGTTTGTTGCTTCCCAAGTGTTCATTCCGCCCGTTCTGGGGGGTGTCAGGCTTGATCCCGGCCTCAAGCCGCTGCGCCTTGGTTTTCTGACCGATTGCCATGCCATGGCTGAAAAGAATGCCCCCGCATGGCTGGATCGGACGGCCGAACTCATGAATTCCCTCAAGACCGACCTGATCATCGGCGGCGGCGATTTTGTTCATGGGGGATTCTCCTCTTCCGGTAAAACAATGGATCAGCGTTGGGTGATCGCCTCCGCATTCCTCCGCAAACTCAAGGTCCGACTTGAACCCTTAATAGGAAACCATGATTTCTACGAACCACTCACCCCCGGTGGCAAGATAGCAGCTCACGATCCCCGTTCCCGCTGGAAACAGCACTTTAAACTCCCGGCGACCTACCGGTCGTTTCAGTTCCATGGATACCGCTTTTTGATGTTGGACTCCATCAAAGTTGTCGGCGGGGAAAATCCCTATCGCGGTTGGATCGATCGGGCCCAACTCGATTGGTTGGATCATGAGCTCAAACGGATTCCCATCAATCAGCCGATCATTCTCTGTTCACACATACCCTTCAGATCATCCTTGGTGGACTCGTTTGAGGCGATGGTTCTCAATGCACCCGGAAGGGTGAGGGTTCTTAATGCCGATCGAGTCTTGGAAAAACTGCGTCATCGTCCGGTGATAGCAATCCTACAAGGCCATATTCATCGGAATGAGCGTCTTATCCTCCGAGGGATTCCTTGTATTACGGGCGGTGCAGTGTGCGGAAATTGGTGGGAGGGGGAAAACATGGGCACTTACCCGGGATTGGGACTTCTGGAGATCATCCCTTGGAATGCCCGGCAGGGAAAAAGTCCCAAGGAAATTGCCTGGTCGTATTTTGATACACCCCCACCTACCAGCTCAGCTGCTCGCAAGGTCGTCTCATGAAGCGTGACTTGAGATCACGCCGAATGGTTAATCAGGGCAATTGCGATCTCGATCACGATCAGCACAACGATCGCCACCTCGAGAAGTTCCCCTCTTGAACCTGATGCCTCGGCGTAGAGTGCTGCATAGGTGTCCCTGACAATAGAGAGCTTACGGTCAACTGCGGCGCTTAAGGTCGGCACCCGAAAGATCTCCAATGCAGCTAGATAGATGCGGGCCAGATAAACATCTTCGGTGACCTGAAGCACATTGTCGGCTTTTTCAGTCAGTTCCGTAACCTCGGCGACCAGGGTGTAGAGTTTTCGGGCAAGATCGGCAAATCTCCTTGGCGCCAGCAGATTGGTGGCTCTTCTTGCCTTTTTCACAAGGTCATACATGCGGGGAAGTTCATCATCCAAGAGTTCGTCGTAATAGCGGAATTCAAGCAACTGCGCGTTCGCCACTTCGAGGATATCGGAGAGATCTGAGTCACTGCGAGGTTCGTAGATGAAGGACCTGTCCCATGTCACCACGACCAGGTCATCTTGGTAATAGGAGAAACGCTGCTTCAGCAGATCTTTCCGTGCTTTCTCCGAGAGTTGGCGATCCTCTCCAGCGAGGATGGGAACGAGATCAATTAACTCGGGAAGGTCAGCACCGACGACGGGTTCATTCCACTCCTTGACGATTGCCATCAGGTGGTCCTCCTCCAACATCGAGACATTCGGGCGGGTCATCGCGGGCGCGAGGGGTCTCCTGATCTGTTCCAGAAGTTGCTGCCATGGGGTTCCCTGGTTGGCTGGCCCCAAGCACCGGTCCGTAGCCTCGCAGAGAGCCGTGTAGTCCTTCCAACTGAGATCCTTTGCTGGCACTCGTACGGAGATGGCAACGACTCCGAAATCGTAAAGGCGGGCGGTGACGGACGCATTCAATCCGACGCTTGCGATTTCAAGAGTCACTGGGTTCATCGTGAGCAGGACGGGAGGAACATCGAAATTCAGGGCCTTTGGCGGTGCTGAATTTAGGCGACTGCGACTGGTTGCATGACCGCTTGATTGCGACCAGAGCTCTTCGGCTTTTTTCAGATCTATGGAGTAGGCAAGATCGAAAAGACGTAAAGCAATAATGGCTCCGGACCGAACGTGAAGATCATCCATAAAGAGTGACAGGTATAACAATCGCTGTTCTCAAGTTAAGCTGGATGATCATTCCGGGCAACCACTTGCTCCGCTTGACGTCTACTGATCGGTGCCGGGTGGGCTAATGGATACCAAGATGCGCAATCAGATTCAGACCGAAGGCAAAGAGAGAGGCCCCAAGGAACACGCAGATCGGAAGGGTGAGAACCCATGCCATAAGGATATTCCGGACTGTTGCCATCTGAAGACCTGATCCGTTTGCGGCCATTGTTCCTGCCACTCCCGAAGAGAGCACATGAGTGGTGCTGACCGGAAGCCCCAGAATATCGGCCAAACTGATGGTCATCATGGCGACCAATTCCGCGGCGGCTCCCTGACCGTAGGTCATGTGTGTTTTACCGATTTTTTCGCCCACGGTCACCACGATGCGCTTCCATCCGATCATCGTGCCGCATCCCAGAGCAAGTGCGACAGCGACCTTCACCCAGATTGGGATAAAATTGGTCACGGCATTGATCGATGAGGAGAGCTCCTTGGCTCCCTTCTCGCCGGTCGCAGATCCAAGTTGATGGTTTTTTGCCAATTTTGAGGAGACTGAGGAGAGGAGATAAAGGTCTGCCCGGAGAGATCCTCGTTCACGTTCCGGAATCTGGCTCATCGAGGTATCGTTGCCAAGAGTTTTCAGGCTTCTCGTGGCGATCCTCTCCACCGAGTTAAAGAGTTCGGGAGAAGTGGAATGATGTCCGCGTAGAAAGGTTGTGATGACATTGGCCGGATCCTCCTTTACATAATCAGGGTCCGCACCCTTTTCCTGACTTCCGCAGTAAGAGATGCAAGCCTGCAGTTGATTCCTGAGAGCATCGAGTTCGTTTCCCGTGCTCTTACTTTTTAGGGCATACGTCGTGGGAAGGATGCCGACGAGAATCAGCATGATAAGCCCCATTCCCTTCTGACCATCATTGGAACCATGAGCAAAGCTGACTCCCGTGCAGGTGAACATGAGCAGTGCCCGGATCCACCCAGGTGGCGGGTGACTCGCGTCCGGTGTGCTGTAAAGTTTTGGGTTTTTGATCAGAATTTTCATCACGATCAGAAGGAGGGCGGCCATGCAGAATCCGATAACAGGGGAAATAAGCAGTGCCATCCCGACTTCCTTCGCCTTGGACCAGTTGACTCCGTCACCCCAGTAGTGGGATTCGCTCATCAGGGCATTGGCGACACCGACCCCGATGATGGAGCCGATCAGGGTATGGGAACTGGAAGCCGGCAAGCCCAGATACCATGTGCCCACATTCCAGATGATCGCAGAGACAAGAAGCGAAAAAACCATTGCAAACCCTGCGGCCGATCCGACATGGATGACCAGTTCCACAGGCAGAAGGTTCACGATACTGAAGGCAACGGCTCCGCTGGAGGTCAGGACTCCCAGGAAGTTAAAACAACCGGACCAGATGACTGCGGGGACCGCCGGCAGCGTGTGTGTGTAAATAACGGTTGCCACGGCATTCGCCGTGTCGTGAAATCCGTTCACGAATTCAAAGGCCAAGGCAAGCAGTAGAGCCACACCAAGCAGGGCCCATGTTCCAAGACCCACACCTGCGAAATCGGCTAAAAGCAAATGCATCCCGCGAATCTAATTGTTTGGGATGATTTCGTGGAGTCTGATTTCACAATCTTGGGTTACAATTTCGACATACTGCAGGATAGGGCCACGCTTCCTTCCATGAACTCCACGGCGTCATATCATCGGTGCAGGAGGAAGAGGTGAGTGCATGATCAGTTTCTCAAACCCTCAGCTTTGCTTCCCAATAACTCCAGGAGTTCCAAAACGGAGGAGTCCATGCGGCTTGCCTGCGAGGCGAACTGTTCCGAAGGATTTGCGGATTTCTTCGCATGATCGGCATTGATCTG
>CAIKFI010000015.1 GCA_903826635.1 uncultured Spartobacteria bacterium
ATTGCCGACTCCTGTGGCACCATGACAGACAGCACACTGGATCTGGTAGCGTTCCCGTCCCCGTGCTAGAGTAGCCATGGTTGCAGAAAATGGAAGCCCGTTGCCCCAGTTCGTCCCATTCTTGCCGGTGTTGGCATAGTTCTCACTTCCCTTGAAAAGCACCACTTGGTAGGGGCTTCCCATCGTGGCTCCCTGGGCGGAGTCGATGGATTGAGGTTTGTCGAGAGGTTGGGTGTATCCGATCGGCAAGGTTCCGCTTACAGGATCGCGAGCCCCGCGGCCATCCGCATAAAAATCACTCGGGGCCTGTGCCTTGACCTTAGCCTGACGAACCATGTCCGGGAAAATTTCAATCGGAGGACGCTTCGTCTTGTGAGGTAGAAAGGAATAGTCGCGCAATCCGACAATGGAGACCACCAGGATTGTGATTAGAACAAGGAGAAAGAGGAAATAGCGTACCATGGGTGTGGTCAGTTGCCCTGTGGGGGTTCCAAGGCCTCCTGATGGATGGCGGTGATATCACCTGCGCCAAGTTCATGGAGCAGTTCGGTCAGGCCGAAGTTGGAGAATTTCTTGTCACGAGCCTCGACGGCAAGGAAGAAACCGCGCGAGGCCTCCTTGGCAAAGAGGTCCCACGCAAACATCGGATTGTTCAACCTGGGCATTCCTCCCAGCAGGATCATTCCAAAAACCGCCGTGATGGCACCGATCATCAGGGTCAGGGCCACGACGATGGGGATATATTGGGGAAGTGCAAGCAGATTAAGAGGTTTGCCATCCACAACAAGTGGATAGATCAGTGTACTTGGGATGATCTCCATCAAGAGGGCGATCAGGATCGCCGAGGCACCCCCTCCCAGGACAAGGAAGCTGAGGATGGACTTGGGAAGCCTCATGGACTCGGCCAACCCGTGAACGGGATAGGGAGTGAAGCATTCGTAGGCGGTGATCCCCTCGCTTCGAAGGTGTTCGACAGCTCTCACAAGAGCTTCGGGTTTGTCGAAACGAGCTCCAATCGCGTAGAGTGGCTCATCCTTGGAGCCTGCAATGGGAAGATGATGACTCATCTTAGTGGCCCTCCCCTGCTGAGTTGCCCTGTTGAGTGCCCGGAAGGACTGCCTTGAGTTCATTCATGCTCATGATCGGCACGAACCGAATGAAGAGCAGGAAGAGGGTAAAGAAAATGCCAAGAGTGCCGGTCGCTGTCAGGATATCGACGATTGTGGGATGAAAATCCTTCCAAGAGGAGGGAAGAAAGCCGTGGGTGAGTGTCGAGGTGACTATCATGAAACGCTCGAACCACATGCCGACGTTGCACAGAATAGCGAGAATGAAGACCAGCGGGAGGCAGCGGCGAACCGCCTTGAACCAGAAAAGCTGCGGAATCGTCAGATTGATCGAGAGGCAGGTGATTGCATACCAAGCGCTACTGCCGGTGAAGCGCTCCCAGAATGCACCCCGTTCGAAGGGGTTGGCGCTATACCAGGCATTGAAAAGCTCAATGACATAGACGTAGGCCACGCACGATCCCATCATCAGAAGAAGCTTGCAGACCTTATCGAGTTGAGATGGTGTGATCAGATCCCTGAGCTGTGGATAGATCAGGCGTAAAGGGAGCAGTAGCGTGAGAATAGCTGCACTGCCGCTGTAGACTGCGCCGACCATGAAATAGAAGGGGAAAATTGTGGCGTGCCATCCGGGCACCACCGAGGTGGCGCAGTCCGAAGCCACGATCGTGGTGACGGTGACCACTAGAACGGAGGTAAGCCCGGCTAATAGGACATACATCATCTCGTAATGTCGCCACTGGCGCGCCGTTCCCAGCCATCCTAGGGAAACAATGCCATACGCAAACTTCCGCACCTTTGTGGTGGCGCGGTCACGTAGCACTGCCAGGTCGGGGATCATTCCGGCAAACCAAAAGAGTGAGGAGACCGTGAGGTAACTGGTAACGGCAAAGACATCCCAGAGAAGGGGACTCGAGAAATTGGGCCACATACCATAGCTGTTTGGAATAGGAAAAAGCCACCAAACCATCCAGACGCGTCCGATGTGAATCGCGGGATAGACTCCGGCACAGATGATCGCAAAGACTGTCATCGCTTCAGCGGCACGGGAGATGGAAAGGCTCCATTTTTGACGAGTCAGAAAGAGCAGAGCAGAAATGAGCGATCCGGCATGCGCCATTGAAACCCAGAAGATGAAGTTGGTGATGTCCCAGGCCCAGAAGCAGGGGTTGTTTGAACCCCAGACACCGACGCCGGTCACGATCATATAAAGGATGCAGGCGCCCCCAATAGCAGCGAATGTCCCAGTGAAGGTGATCGCAGCATACCACCAAAGAGGAGTTTTTCCCTCAACAATAGAGCAGACGGCATCCGTCACCCAGAGGGGACCACGGTTGTTGAGCACTTGGGGAGGGCGTTCAAGAACTCCCAAGTCCGGGGATGGGGAGGCTGCTGGGTTCATGGTGGAAGCGGTGGACATGCCGGTTTAAGCGTGTTCTTCGCGGCGATTGGCGGCACCGACCAATTCGGCTCCGGGCATCGCAGGGTTGGGATTTCGGATCCTTGCCATATAGGTGACGCGGGGGCGGGTGTTCAGGTAGGATAGCGAGGAATAGGTGCGCGGGTCATCCTTGAGCTTGGAGACGGGGCTCTCGGGATCCCTGATGTTTCCGAAGACGATGGACTCCGAGGGGCATGCCTGCTGGCAGGCTGTTTTAAAGACGGGCATCGGTGTCTTGGTGACATCGCTTGCCCCGGCCTGAACTGACCGTGAGATCTTTGCTTCCTCGATGCGCTGGATGCAAAAGGTGCATTTTTCCATCACGCCGCGCATGCGGACCGTCACGTTTGGATTCTTCGACATCTTGAGGCTGTCGGCCATTCCCTTGGGTGCAAGCGGACCGTAGTAGAGTTCGTCAAGTGGACGCTCGTTGTAGTCGAACCAATTGAAGCGCCGGACTTTCCAGGGACAGTTATTTGCGCAGTAGCGGGTGCCGATGCAGCGGTTGTAGGCCATTAGGTTGAGTCCCTCCTCACTGTGAACGGTTGCATTGGCCGGGCAGACCGCCTCGCATGGCGCGCTTTCGCACTGCTGGCACATGACCGCCATCGGGATCATCTCCAGGCTCTCCTCCTTGTGATCGGCACTCGAGAACCAGCGGTCGATGCGAATCCAGGCCATATCACGACCTCGACGTACCTGATCCTTGCCGACGACGGGGATGTTGTTCTCCGCCTGGCAGGCGACAATGCAGGCGTTGCAACCGATGCAGGAGTTCAGGTCGACGGAGAGACCCCACTGGAGATCCGAGGTAAGTGGGGGATTGGGGTAGATCGAGACGGGTTTAAGCTGTTCCCCATCCATTTCTGAGGCGAATCCGGGACTCTTCTTGAAGGTCTCAAGCGTTCCTTCCCGCGCAATGTCGCGCCCCTCCATGTTCTGGTGTTCCTGGGTGCGGGCAAAGACATAAGGGGCGCAAGGCAGGGCCTCAACCTTGACTCCGCGTCGAAAACCGAGACCCGATGAGCGCAGGGGATAGGCGTCGAAGCCGACCTTTTCCATGACATGCGAGTTGCCTTGACGACCGTAGCCGAGAGCAATGCTGACCGATTTGTCAGCGTGTCCGGGAGCCACCAGGGCGGCGGCCTGCACCGAACGGTTGCCGGCAGTGATCTTCACAAAATCGCCATCCTTGACGCCCAGCATGCGGGCATCCGCCGGACTGAGAAGGGCGGCGTTGTCCCAGACAAGTTTGGTGACGAAATCGGGAGTCTCCTGAAGCCATGAGTTTCCGGCATAGCGCCCGTCATCCACGCTCGAACTCCTCAGGAAGACCACCTCGAATTCCCCGGAAAGATCACCGGACGGCGAGGTGCTTCCTGATGTCTTGAGCGCGGCAAGGGCGGTCTCCTGATTGAAGGCCGGATTGACCACGGGCCATTGTGTTCCCGAGGCAAAGCCATTTCTTAGGAAAGCATTCCACGCCCCGGCGGTGGAATCATGGGAGTAGGAGTTGAAAGTCGTTTGAACAGCAGTGAGTCCGTCGGCTTTTTCCCCAGCAAGTTGGGTGAGGATCTCAACAGTCGAGACTCCGTTCCACAGAGGGAGAATCATCGGTTGAACCGGGCAGATCGTGCCGTCGAAGGATCTGGAATCCCCCCAGCGTTCCAAATAATGGGCGGCGGGAACATGCCAGTGGCAAACCTTGCTGGTTTCATCCTCAAAGAGGCTGAGGTGGAGTGTTTGCGGAATGGAAGAGAGCAGGTTGGGAAAGTCAAGGCCGGGAGGTGCGGAGTGGACCGGATTGTTGCCGAGGATCAGCAGCGTCTTCACCGACCCTGCATTGATGGCGGAGCACAGATCTTCAAGGGTGGGACCGGGATTTCCGTTAGTCTGGCCGGCCTTGACCGTGGAGCCGAGATTTCCAATAGAGGCATTGATCGCCATCGTCAGGATCTGCACGGCCTTAGTTTGCTGAGCACCTGCGATCACGATGCTCCTCCCACGGGCGGAGATCAGGTCATCGGCAACGCCATTCAACCAGGACTTCTCAAAGTCTCCCGGTTGGGAGGCGTTCATGGATTCGGAAGATGACTGGAAGGCCTTGCTCAGTGCTGCCAGATTGGAGTCACTGGTCTTGACTGCAATAATTCCCGCAAGGGTTGCGGCAAAGTCCCCGATCTCGCTAGAACGGACGCGGAGGCGATGATCTGCCATGCCTCCGGTCAGGCTGAAGTGGTTCTCGGCCACATAGAGGCGGTTCATCTTCTGTCCGGGGTTGCGACGCTGAGCAAACCCCCTTGAAAACCCGAGTCCGTAAGCCGCCGGATTCAGGAAGTCGCTGTCCATGGAAAGGATCACGTCGGCCTGTTGAAAATCATAGATCGGTTTGAGACCCGCTCCCAGTGAAGCCGCATTGGCCGCCTCCGATTCCCGGATCGAAATCGCCTCATCGGCCACCCAGATAAGTTTTGGGAACTGCTTGGAGATCGAGGCATGAAGACGGTTGATAGTCGGGGAATGATCCCTTCCGACAAGAACAGCGATTCCCTCTCCTGCGGTCTCACCCGCCTTGCTCCTGATATCAGCAAGGAGGTTGTCGAGTTCTGAGCGGTTGGACCTGACGGAATTGAAGGTGATCTCCTTGGAGCGGTTCGGGTCGTAGAGATCAAGGACTGAAGCCTGGGCAAAGGCATCGGTCGAGCCATTGCTCGCGGGATGTAGTGGATTTCCCTCAATCTTGGTGGGACGACCATCGGTGGTTGTGACGATCAGCGGCACGGCTCCCACGGGAGAGGGCATGGAACTTGCGTAATAGAGGAACTTTCCGGGAATCGTCCATTCCGCGCTCTTGGCAAAGGGTACCAGATGGGCCTCGGGGCGACGGCACCCTGTCAGGCCGACTCCCGTGATTGCGGTGGCCGCACCCATGAGACGAACGAAATCACGGCGGGAGAGTCCGGATGGCCCTGCCTCGTTCCCCGTGGCGGCATCCGAGAATTCACGGCCCAGACCCTCGTTGAAGATCGCAGAATTTTCACGTTCATCCAAGGAACGCCAAACAGTCGGACTTGTATCCCGCTCTGGATGTGGAAAAATCTTTTTCATCGGTGACATCCTCCGCAGTTGACGGGTGGATTGACCTTCCACTCCTCTTTGAATTTGGTTCCCATCTCCAATTGGTCGGCCGGCGTCGCGGGATGCCAGGACATGTTGAAGATCTCGGAAGGTGGACGAAGGAAGTTTTCAGGTGCTCGGTGGCAGTCTAGGCACCACTTCATGCTCAGGGACTCCGCCTCATAAACCACGCTCATTTCGTTGACCGCGCCATGGCAACTGTAGCAACTCACGCCGCGGTTCACGTGCACGGCATGGTTGAAGTAAGCGTAGTCCGGCAATCTGTGGATCTGGACCCAAGGGATCGGCTGTCCGTTCTGCCAGCTTTCGCGGACAGGTGCCAACCGCGGGCTGTTGGGAAGGATCTTACCCTGACCATGGCAGTTGATGCAGGTCTGGGTGGTCGGCAGGTTGGAGTGGGAGGCCACCTCCACAAAGCTGTGACAGTAACGACAGTCCATCCCCAACTGTTTGACATGCAGGGCATGGGAGAAAGGAACCGGTTGATCGGGTTGGTAGCCGACGCGGGTATACTTGGGGGTGAAATAATACCAGACCCCGAGCGTGATGGGTGCACCGATGACAAGTCCGCACACAAGCAACTGTAGCGGCAGCCAATTGGCCCATTTGGGGAAAAAATTCGACATTCGGGTTGTGTAAGAGGCCCGGATGGTGGGATTCGCAGGCCAGAACAGAGTAGAAAGTCAGCGGCTGATGGCAAGAAATTTGCCGCAAAAAATCATTGGAAGCATTAAACTGGAATTCAGAAAGTCTTGAAGAGAGGAGTAAGAATCTTGGTTTGTCATCCGGTTGTCTTGAGTTCCTGAGTTTCCTATTTTCTCCGCACCGCTATGATGGCGATTTATTAGCCCACTACTTCCATGAAAAAATCTCTCCGTCTTCCTTTTTCGCTTTTGCTTGCAGTGTTTCTTTCGGCAGTGCCACTCCGGGCCTTGCCCAAGGCCCAACTTGATCTTCCAAAGGCAGCACTTGCCCTTGGAACCAACTCACTGAATGCCCAGATTGCGGCCGATGATGCCTCGAGGGAACTCGGATTGATGGCCCGTAAGGGACTCGAACCGGATGAGGCGATGGTGTTTGTCTTTCCACAGCCCAGATCCGTTAATTTCTGGATGAAGGACACGCCGATACCTCTCTCGATCGCGTATATTTCGGCTTCCGGTAGGATTCTTGAAACCCACGAACTCAAACCGCTCGACGAGACGCCCGTCCCCAGCGCATCAAGCTCGGTTGTCTATGCCCTGGAGGTCCCCCAAGGTTGGTTTGTTGCCCACGGCGTCCTAGCGGGGGATCAAATCTCAGGGTTGCCTTCTGCCTCCACCGCGAAGTAAGCGACGCCTGAAGATAACTTCCAACTGCTTGATTGATCGAGGGGGTTTCAGATTCAAAAAGAAGGGGGAGTGTGAGCCCCCCCTTCCCATTTCAAATCATCCTGCTATTTTTACCCAACTTTCGGAAACTTTCTAGAACTTCCAATTAAGACCAGCTGAGATTGCTTGGCTGAAGATCTGAGCGTCACTATTGATCAAATTACAGACTGCATAGGCACTCAGGCTCTTGGTGAGCAGGAGATTACCACCGATCCCGGCAATGTATTGATCACGCCCTGCATTGGTGGTCTGATAGTTGTAGTTTTGTCCTAGGATCGATGAATTCACTCCATAATCCTTCTGAAGGAACTCATGCTGCCATGCGAAGCTTAGGAAGGGTTGGAGCTTCACTCTCTGGGTCAAGTCGATATTGTAGGAAGCTTGGCCACCGAGGGTGTAGAGAAGGCTGGAGGCACTCTGTGAGCCAATGTTCTGGTCGAGAATGTGGCTGCCACCGGTCTCTTGGGCGCCACCAAGATGCATGTAGGTGTATTGGAGACTTGTGGCGGGGCCAAAGGTCAGCTTGCCCGCCTTGAACTCATAACCGGTACCATACATGGAGTCGAACTCCCCGCCTGACACCGAACCTTTGGTCATGTTACTGAAGTTGGAATCGTTGCCAGCGATGCTGATCCCATGATTAACGGTAACGTTGTTGTAAGCCCCGCCGATAATGCCATCGTTATACCATCCACCTTGGCGATACTCACTGAAGAGGCCGTAGCGAACACTGTTGTCGGTTGCCGAACTGCCACCGCCATTGGAACCGGTGAAGTTTACCTTGGTGCCTTGATAGCCTGCGTAGGGGCCAACGCTTAGGTTCCTGCAGAGCTCATAACTGGCGCCAACCTGCACACCACCGGCGTAGCTGTTGTAGCTTGGGAGATTATTGACGGACTGTGCCTGAGACCACATGCCGTTTCCATCAACGAAGGTAACCCACTTCTGATTAGGCTCCGCTACAGGAGTCATGACCTTCTTTCCCCCATCTGAGACGGGGACAACGGACTGGCCGTCTGTCGTTCCGTGACGGACAGCCCAGAGGCGCTGTTGGATCTGGGTGTTCTGAACGTTCGCGCTGTTAAAGAGGATCGTCGGGAGCGTTGTGTAGAGACTGGGACTAAGTTGATTTAGGAACTGCTTGTAGAGAGAAGATTGTTGCTGAACGCTCGGATTGGTATCACCCAATCCGTAAATAACGTAATAAATTCGGAGAATTGCATTGTAAGCTTCTTTGAGTTGGCTGCTCAATCCAGAACCGCTGACTAAGCCAGTGATGGGGTCAAAGCTAATTGTTCCTGCTGCTAGAGAGCTAATGATTGCGTCGACATTAGCTGCGGTAAAAACCTTTCGCTCGATTCCGTTCCAGAACGCTGTATCCAGATTTACCTGATTTTGGGTGAATCCATGAGCTCCTTGTTGAAGGAATCCGGGAATGGCGCCATTCGTATCAGCGTTCGTATTTTGAGCCGACGCAGTGAGCGCCAAGCCAAGTGAACCCAACAGCGAATAGACCGCAAGGCGGAGTGTTTTGAGGGGAGCCATTGTTAGGGCGTTGATTTTATGGTTTGCATCACAACCCAGAGCGGTTCTGGTAGGATTTTAATCCTAGATACTGTTCAAAAGCCCAATGGCATCGACTTACTGCTTACCCCAAGGGTTTATCCCTCGGGGTAGTTAGGGGCTTTTGAACGCTTAAAAAAGCAAAGAGATCGTATATACGCAGGCAAGTGCTTCCGTGCAGACTCCCAATGTTTTTTCAGGCTGTGAGTTCCTCGTTCGTCTGGGCGTTCGCAATCGAGAACTTCTCGACATGGAGCGAGGCATCCGAACGGAAGATAAGACGTCCCGCATAGCGGCGCTCGATGTCGATGAGGAGTTCCTCATCCTCTGTGCGCAGTCGGTTCAGAAGCTCCGGGTGGACGGTCACGCGGAATTCGTGGACATCCTCCTGATGGCGTTTCATGAGCGTGTGCAACGCCCTTTGAAGCTCGACGCTCATGGTCATGGAGCTTTTTACGACACCCTTGCCGAGGCAGTAGGAGCAGTTCGTGTAGAGAGAACTCGAAAGGCTCTCCTGGGCACGCTGTCGGGTCATCTCCATAAGGCCGAGCGGAGAGATCGGAAGGACATGGGTGCGGGCCTTGTCCCGACGGAGGCGGTCACGCATGCGCTGGTAGACGGCTTGCTGGTCCTTACGGTTTTTCATGTCGATGAAGTCGACAACGATCAGTCCGCCAATATTGCGGAGACGGAGTTGGCGCGCGACTTCGTCAGCGGCCTCCATGTTGGTCTGAAAAATGGTCTTGTCCATGTCCTTGCTGCCCTTGTTCCTTCCGGTGTTCACATCCACTGCGATCATGGCCTCGGTTTCGTCGATAACAAGGTAGCCGCCGCACGGCAGCCAGACTTGGCGAAGGAAGGCGCTGTCGATCTGTGTCTGGACGGCGAAGTTATCAAAAATGGGCTTCTGGCCACTATAGTGGTGGATCGATTTTTTCGCCCTTTTTGAGATCTGTCCAACGAGTTCCTGCATGCGCTCGGCCGCCTTGAGGTCGTCCACATGGACGGCATCGACGTTCTCGGTGAGCAGGTCGCGCACGGTGCGGTCGACTAGATCTGGTTCCAGGATCAGGGTGCTGGCCGCTGGTTTCTCCGCCATGCCCTTCTCCACCTCGCGCCATTGGTCGAGTAGAAAGCCGAGGTCTCGCACAAAGAAGCGTGCTTTTTGTCCCTCCCCGGCCGTGCGGATGATGATCCCCATTCCCTCGGGAAGGGTCAATTCCGTCAGGATCTTGCGGAGTCGTGCTCGCTCTTTTGGGTCCTCGATTTTGCGGGAGATTCCGCTCTGGTCACTGAAGGGCATCAGCACCATGTAGCGTCCCGCCATCGAGAGATTCGTGGTGATCCTGGGACCCTTGGTGCCGATCGGGCCCTTCGTAACCTGAACCATGATCTCGCTTCCGACCGGGTAGACGTTGGGGATATCTTTAGCGGTCAGTTTTTTCTTTGAAGGAGCAGTATTGCCGGAGCGCTCGACGGCCTCGATCCCGCTGTCAAGAGCCGCGGGAATTGCATCCCAGAAGTGGAGGAAAGCGTTCTTCTCAAAGCCGATATCGACGAACATCGCCTTGAGACCGTGTTCTATGTTCCGAACCTTGCCCTTGAAGATGCCGCCCACGATATTGCGTTCGCTATCGCGTTCGATCGAGTATTCCTCGAGTTTTCCATCCTCCAGGAGGGCGACCCTTTTCTCGAGTTTCTCGCAACTCACGATCAGTTCGATGCGAGGGCCTGATTTTTTCACGCCGAGGAGGCGTTTGACTGTTTCTATGATGTTCATTGTGTGAATGGATGAATTAGGGTTTATCTGAATACTGAAAGTGAGTGATGGAGAGACTTGGTCGTTAAGCCGAAGTGATGAAGGGTGGATGTGAATACAATCGTGGTGTTAGATAAAAGGCTAACAATTTTCTGATGAATGGGTTTTCGTCCTGGTTAGTTGGATTGTTTGGGGACTGCGGAGCGTCCTCCTCCCAGAAAGTTGAAGAATTTCTGGAGCCCACCCTGCGCTCGGGGCTTGTTGTTGGCGCGCCCCTGGGTGTCTGCATCCTCCTTGATATCTGGTTTTGCGACAGGGACTCCTGCATTACCCGCACTTCCGTCCCTTGGAGAATCGGCTTCAGCGGGGGTGTCGACGGCATCTTTCTCCGTTGCGTATTGGGAGGGGAATTCCTTGGAGAAATCGACGGCGGAAATCTGTTGGAAATTGCCGGTTGCCGGAGGGAGGTAGTCGAGTTTGACCTCCTGCCCGTTCTCCATGGCCAAGATCTGCTCGAGAATCTTGGAAGCGATGGGAGCGGGAACCGAACCGCCCGACTTGCCCCCCTGCACGAAAACGCAGACTACATAACGGGGGTTGTCGTAGGGTGCGAAGCTGACGAACCAGGTGTGATAATCCTTGATGCCGTTTCTCCAGAACTGGGCCGTGCCGGTCTTACCTGCAACGACGAGGCCCTTCACCCGGGCCTTGCGGGCGGTTCCGTCACTGTCGTTGACGACCCTCCACATTCCTTTGCGCACCTTTTCAAACTGCTCCGCGGTGATTTTTTCATCCTTGAGGATCTCACGATGCACCTTGACGGGTATCTCCTTGAGCGCAGTACCCTCCTGGGCAACAACCTTCTTGATGAGGTGGGGTTCATAGACAGTGCCTCCGTTGGCAACCGTTGCGGCCACGACGGACATCTGCAGTGGCGTGGCAAGGACGAACCCCTGACCGATGGCCGTGTTGGCCGTGTAGCCCGGACTCCAGCGTTCCCGTGGATAGTTCTGAGCCAACCATGCGATGCCGGGTATGACTCCGCTCGCCACGTTGTTGAGAGGGAGATCGGATTTCTGACCAAGGCCAAGCATGTTGGCGACCGTATCGATCTGATCGATTCCAGCAGCGTTGCCATACTGATAGAAGAAGGGGTCGCAGGAGTTCTTGAGCGCCGTGCTCAGATCCTGCCGACCGTGCGGTGGGAGGGGTGGCTTGGCCGTAAGCACCCAGCATTTCATGTATTTTTCCCCGTATTGGACGCCTCCCGAGCATTCAAACTGCTTGTCGGAGATCCCTGCCCTGATTCCCGCAAGGGCCGTGCAGAGCTTGAAAGTCGATCCGGGTGCGTAGGCATTGACCGCCCGGTTCATGAGAGGGTCCGTCTGGTCCTTGGCGAGTTTTTCCCAATCTACCTTGGAGATGCTCGGGACAAACTGATTGGGGTCAAAGGAGGGGACGGAAGCCATGGCCAAGATTTCGCCATTGTTCGGGTCCAAGACGACAGCCGCACCTCGGCCGACGACGCGCATTGCCTTCTCCACGACATACTGGATACGTGCATCGATCGTCATGCAGACCTTGGCGCCCTGCTTGGGTTCGATCCGGGAGGTTTCCCCGTCGATGACGCCATGGGCGTTGCGTTGCAGGAAGCGCGTGCCGGCCTCCCCTCTCAGGTCGTCGTCGTAAGCTTTTTCGATCTGCGCCTTACCTTCGATATCGGGTTGGTAAAAGCTGAACTGAGCGGCCTCGTCCTTGTCGATCTTGGTGGGGACGCCTACGTATCCGAAGAGATGAGCCGCCAAAGATCCGTAGACATAGTGACGGACCGGCTTCAGCGTCACCGTAACGCCTGGCAGATCGAGGTTGTTCTCGCTGAAGCGGGCCATGGTTTCGAAGTCCAGATCCTGACGGTAAACGTAGGGGACCTCGGAGTTGTCGCGGAAGTGGGCCTGAAGCTTGCGGCTATTATAGTCCCCAGCAAGCCCCAGCTTTTCCAGACGGGGTACGATGGATTCATTCACGATCTTGACGATGTCGGGTTCCTCCCGGTTCACCGGCATGCCATGATCCAGTCCGCGGTAGTGCCTCACCGGCACGGAGTCATACGTGTCTCTCCAAGCCCTCACAATATCCGGGAGGTAAAACTCTACTTCCATGCTGGCCCTGTTCTCCACCAGCGGCAAACCGTTCCGATCGCAGATCTCACCCCGCACGGCGGGCAGTCTGATTGTCAATTGAGAGTGCCCCTTGATCCTGGCCTTGTAGTCGTTCCCTTTGTAGATCTGCACATACCACATCCTTGCAAGAAGGAGAGACAATGCCGTTATCAGAAACGCCGCCAAGATGACGATCTTACGGAGGGAGTCATCCTTGATTCTCATAGCGTCAGAGATCGAAGGAGGCCTGATTCTTGAGAACGGCTCCCTCGGATGATAGGGGAACAAGATGTCTCATCAGAAAGTAAAGTAACGGGGCAAGCAGAAGGGAGATGCCGCAGGGGACCGCCATGCGTATGAGAAGGACCGAGTCGAGGGGTAGTCCCCCCCGCTTCGCACAGATGAGGAGGTATTCGCCTCCAAGCATGGTGAATGTCACCAAGGCGCTGGCTAGGGCATGAAGTTCCCAACGAAGGCCATGGGTTGCCTCGCTGGCCATTTGAAGGATCACGGTCCAGCACAGGAAGAAGACGATGTATGGTGCCACCCCTGTTTCGGCATGACCGGACTGAAACTGGAGGAGCTCCAAACCCTGCATCAGCGAGGCGATGAGGGCAAAGCATAGGGCGGGAGTGAGGGGCAGGGCCAGCACCCCGAAACAGAAGAGCACCGGAAAGAGTTGGAGCCGCTCCCGGGCGGGGGGCAGGGCGGGCAACAAATCCTGCACGACCAGGAAGACCGGAAGCAGCAGGCAAAGCAGGAAAAAAAGAATCACCGGTTTCATTTTGCCCCCGTCACGATGAAGACCTCCTCGAGGTTGTCCAGGTCAGCGGCCGGTTCGAGGATTGCCTCCCCGTCAAGTTCACGGGCGTGAAAGCTTTTTACCGTTCCGAGCGAGATGCCCGAAGGAAAAACCCCTCCACTCACACCCGCTGTGTAGACTTTCTGGCCGGGTTGGAGGTCCGCCAGTTTGCTCAGGAAAGTCAGGTGGAGATCCCCCGATGCGATCCTTGGCCCTGCGCAGATTCCCTGCTCCTTGGTGCCCTCGACCTTAGCCGCGACTTTGCAGTTTTCATCCGTGATGAGGAGCACCTCGGAGACATTGTCCGAAACGGAGGTGATTTTTCCGATAAGCCCTCTGTCGGTGATCACCGGCATGTCGGTGGCAATGCCGTCCTTGGCACCTCGGTTGATCTTGACAGAACTCCACCAGACTCCCGCATCGTGACTCAGGATCGTGGCTGGAGTCAGAAGAAATGAGGAATGCTCGCGGTAACCCAGGGCTTGGCGCAGATGGTTGTTCTCCTCAAGAAGGTCGCGCAATCCGTTGTTCTCGGCGCGTAGGCGCCGGTTGTCCGCTTCAAGACGGGAACACTCCGCCTCGAGTTGATCCAGGGTGAGGAGGTCCTTGCCAAGGCTTCCAAGACTCTTTTTCACGGTGTGGCCGGACTGCGAGAGCGGAGAGAGAAAACTCATCAGCCCTGACTGCATGAGCGCAAGGGTTCCGGATCCCAGCAGGCAAAAAAACAGACCCGCAACGGTTAGCAGGATCAGTGCGGCTATCTGAAGTTTCTTCATTCCTGATGAATGGGCTGGGTCCCCGGGAGGGGGCGAAGGCCGTCGGGCCAGTCGTTCCTGGAGAGCTAGGATCTGACCCGGTCCGCAGCGGCGACGGCGCGAAGGAATTCAATCTCCTGAAGTGCTTTTCCAGTGCCTTCGGCAACGGCGCTGAGGGGATCCTCGGCGATATGGACGGGGAGACGCGTCTCCTCGTTGATGAGTTTGTCAAGACCGCGAAGAAGGGCTCCACCGCCTGCAAGAACCACACCACTGTCGACGAGATCGGCGGAAAGTTCCGGCGGGCAGCGCTCGAGGGTAATTCTTACCGCTTCGACAATCCTGGAGACAGGCTCCATGAGTGCCTCTCGGATCTCCTGGGAAGTAATGGTCACCGTCTTTGGCAGTCCAGCGACAAGATCACGTCCCTTCACCTCCATGGTGAGCTCCTGATCCATCGGGTAGGCGCTTCCGATACGGAGTTTGATCTCCTCAGCCGTGCGCTCGCCGATCATCAGGTTGTAGGCCCTCTTGAGGTATTGGACAATTGCCTCGTCAAGCTCATCCCCCGCAACACGTTCGCTCTTGCTGATGACAATGCCGGCAAGGGAGATGATGGCCACCTCGGTCGTTCCGCCCCCGATATCGATAATCATGTTTCCAGCCGGGTCGGTGACAGGAAGTCCAACCCCGATCGCGGCCGCCATGGGCTCCTCGATGAGATAGACCTCGCGGGCGCCGGCATGCATGGCCGAGTCCTTCACGGCGCGTTTCTCCACTTCAGTGATCCCGCTCGGGACGGCGATCACGACACGGGGGCGGACAAAACGCCTTTGTCCATGAGCCTTGTTGATGAAGTGGCGCAGCATCGCTTCCGTGATCTCGAAGTCGGCGATGACGCCGTCCTTGAGAGGACGGATTGCTGTGATATTGCCCGGGGTGCGTCCCAGCATCCTCTTGGCCTCGTCTCCGACGGCCAGAACGTGGGTGGTGCCTGCCTTGACCGCCACGATGGAGGGCTCCCTTAGGACGATCCCGCGATCCTTGACGTAGACCAAGGTGTTTGCGGTGCCGAGATCGATCCCGATGTCGCTTGAGAGGAATCCGAAGAGTTTATTGAACATGAATAAAGAGGGGATGAAGGTGAAAAGTGAGTTGAATCGAGCGTGTGATGACAGTCGCATGACGGCTTCCCTTTTCGAATGAGGAGACAAGCCGACCGCGGTTGCAATCTTCCAGCTGTATCCTAATCCATAAAACTTAGAATCTTAGGCGTCAAGCACCCCCTCCCGCTTTGGGAGAATCTGGCATCAATTTTTCCTGAAGGGACAGGGTGACGGGGCGATTTTGCGTGAGTTAGATCCCCGCTTGCGTATCGTAAAAGGACTTATGGGCAGTATTTTCGGCACTAGTTTTCGCGTTTCAACCTGGGGTGAATCCCACGGTGGGGGAGTTGGTTGCGTCATCGATGGTTGTCCCCCGAGGCTGCCGATTACCCCGGAGGAGATCCAAGTCGAGTTGGACAGGCGCCGGCCCGGCCAGAGTGACATCGTCACCCCCCGTCAGGAGGAGGACAAGTGCCGTATTCTCTCGGGTGTTTTCCAGGGACGGACATTGGGGACCCCCATCATGGTTGCCGTGGATAACAAGGACGCCCGCCCCTCTGCCTACACCGAGATGGAGACCATGTTCCGCCCGTCGCACGCCGATTACACCTACCAGGCCAAATACGGTATCAGGAACTGGGAGGGAGGAGGTCGCTCCTCGGCGCGTGAGACCATCGGTCGCGTGGCCGCGGGTGTTGTCGCTAGGAAGGTCATCCGCACCCTTCTGCCGGCCTATGAGGCAGTGGCTTATGTGCGCTCGATCCATGATATCGATTCCAAAGTTGACAGGACCAAGGTGACATCCGCCCTGGTCGATGCAACACCGGTCCGCTGTCCCGATTCCGAAGCGGCCGCCAGGATGATCGAGCGTATCAAGCAGGTTCGTTCCCAAGGGGATAGCATCGGGGGGACGATCGAGTGTGTGGTTAGGGGAGTCCCGGCAGGTCTCG
>CAIKFI010000016.1 GCA_903826635.1 uncultured Spartobacteria bacterium
CCAGCACGCATCCCAGCAATTCCCTCCGGCATTCCTTCTGCAGGCTCGTCCGGCGACCCATGAATCGCCGCTCAGTTTCTAGCCATCGCGAACGGCGCATCCCCACGGATGCCTCGCCCTCGGATGCCTCGCCCTCGGATGCCTCGCCCTCGGATGCCTCGCCCTTAGAGGGGGCTGATCGGGGATGCTTCGGTCTCCTTTGTGGCAAAGGATTCTCGACCTTTGCGGTGGCTGGCACGGCGATTCTTTTCCTCTGTGCCATTTCCCCATGCAGGTTATCAGCCAAGGATGATTCCCTCTCCGAGAAGGTGGCCACGGCCATCGCCAATGTGACCCGCAAAACCACTCCGGCAATCGTCCGGGTCCGTTGCATCGACGGACATGGGGAACTCAACGGCACGGGGTTCTACATCGATCCCAGCGGAACCCTCTGCACCCTTGCAGAAATCGTTCGTGGTGGAAGGAACATCTCAGTCCTTCACAACGGGGTTGAACGCCCGGCGTCACTGGTTGCCATGGATCCGAGGAGTGGTGTCGCCTTTCTGAAAACCTCCCTCGAGGGCGATCGTGCAAATGGTGCGTTTCTCTCCCCTCGCCAGGTCCCCGCCCCTCCCCCGATGACTCCCGTGCTGGGAATAGGTTTCCTCCGCGACGAACGGGCCACCCCTTCGCTGGGAATGATAACCGGTAGTGAGGTCCATGATGGTGACCATCTCTATTGCATACCCCACTACACGGCCAATATACCGCTGGGCGAGGGCGAGGCCGGCAGCCCGGTTTTCGACCTCGGGGGGAGGTTTCTCGGGATGGTCGTTTCTGGCAGCACACAGCCCCCCGGTTGCAGGATTTTTCCAGCCACGGCACTTGAAAAACTCCATCATGACATTCTTCGTTTCGGTCGATTGGAATCAGGATGGCTAGGTATCGTTGTGGAGCAGGCGGCAGTCCCACAAGAGACGTCAACAGCGCGGATCCTCTCCGTGGAGGCCGGTAGTCCCGCAGAGAATGCTGGGCTGAAAAAGGGGGACATGCTTCTATCTCTAGGCGGCCATCAGATCTCGAATCCGGAGGAGGTTCCCGCCATCACCTTTTTTTTGACAGCTGGAGATTCCGTTTCCGCCTCGGTGCTGCGCGACGGGAGGGTCTGCAAACTGGAACTGCATTGCATCGAACGACCGGACGATGGGAATTCGGAACAAGCTGCCGATCAAAAAACTCCCCTGACCAATCAGGGAACTCCTTGATCGACCATCCCATTTCACCGATTTCGAAAAAATGGTCTTTTTTGGGCATGACCTGATCATGAGTTGAGGTTAGTGTTCTTACCTCTTCTCGGGGGTATAGCTCAACGGTTAGAGCAGCCGGCTCATAACTGGTTGGTTCCTGGTTCGAATCCAGGTACCCCCACCTCCGACTAACCACCGGTTTTTGCGAGCTTCCAAGCATCCGTAATCACCCCCCATCCCTCACAAACGTTATCCTTGGCCGGGGAGTTTTTTGCGATTCTAGAAACGGTGAGGGAACGAACCAAGATTGGAAACGTAGAAAAATGAGGGGCCGGAGGATAAAGGCGCTGGACGAAAGGGGTGAATTCATGGTCTTTAATTCAGTTCTGTGAGCACCAGTACCATTTACGAAACATCAGACGCCCTAGGTCGCACCCAACAAGCCCTGAAAGACCCAGCCAACATCAAGCATCTTCCTGCGAGCGAGTTGCTAGGCGAGACGATGACTCTGAATATGGGGCCATCGCACCCTTCCACGCACGGCGTTCTAAGACTACTTCTTGAGTTGGATGGCGAGAAGGTTACCAAAGCCACTCCAGATATCGGTTATCTTCACCGTGGAGATGAAAAAATTGCAGAAAACATGCAATACAACCAGTTTGTCCCCTACACGGATCGACTCGACTATCTTGCACCTCTGGCCAATAATGTCGCCTACGCTTGTGCCGTTGAGAAACTGATGGGTTGGGAATTACCTCCTCGCGGCAAAGCGATCCGCGTCATCTGCTGTGAATTGGCACGCATCTCAGCCCATATGTTGGGTCTTGGATGCGCCTCTATGGACGTCGGAGCAATTTCAGTTTTCATGTACAGCTTCACGGAGCGTGAGAAGATTTACAACCTCTGCGAGTTATTGACAGGTGCTCGCTTCACCACAAGCTACACACGAGTGGGCGGACAGGTACGTGATCTTCCGGAAAGTTTTCCAGATCAATTGCGAGCTTTCCTTGATTCCTTTCCTACTGCCCTCAACGAAATCACCAATCTTCTCACCCGCAACCCGATCTTTATCGACCGGACCAAAAACATCGCCATAATATCACGGCAGGATGCTATCGCCTATGGTTTGACTGGTCCCATGCTTCGAGGATCGGGAGTTGATTACGATGTCCGCAAAGCCCACCCATACCTTGATTACGAGAAATACGATTTCGAGATTCCGGTAGGCGCCATTGGTGACTGCTACGACAGATACCTCGTTCGAATCGAGGAAATGAGGCAAAGTCTTCGGATCCTCCGCCAAGCCATCGACAATATGCCGACCGGACCCGTCAACGTAGTAGACGGAAAGAGCACCCTCCCTCCCAAAGAAGAGGTTCTCCAAAAGATGGAACAACTCATCCACCATTTCATCATTACGACCGAGGGTGTCGACGCCCCTTCCGGTGAGGTCTATTTCAGCGCTGAAAACCCGAAAGGTGAACTTGGATTCTACATTAATAGTAAAGGAGGCGGAGTCCCCTACCGACTTCATATCCGCGCCCCGTCTTTCGTCAACCTAAGTATTCTTCCAAAGCTTATTCCCGGCAACATGGTCGGTGATATTGTGGCGATTCTGGGATCCGTCGACATGGTCTTTGGAGAGTGTGATCGCTGAACCGAAAGGCTCGGTGGTGCTCTGACCGGTTTCGACTAAAGGCTGTTCGGAGCAGAAATGTTTCCCTAACAGATCCTAAGCAAGGAGGCCCTGGAGCCAGCGAACCAGAGAATCTGCAACGCGATTGTCCACGGCAATGAGCGGGGCGATGGTCAGTCCCACCAGCGAGGAAAGCTTGATCAGGATATTCATGGAGGGACCGGAGGTGTCCTTGAAAGGATCTCCGACCGTATCGCCCACAACGGCAGCCTTATGCGGCTCGGACTTTTTGTAGAACATCTCCTTCTTTCCATTGACCTCGATTTCCACTCCCTGCTCAAAGGACTTCTTGGCATTGTCCCAGGCACCTCCGGCATTATTCTGGAAGATGGCCCAGAGAACGCCGCTGACAGTCACGCCTGCCATATAGGCTCCGAGAGCTTCCGGCCCCATAATGACTCCAATAAGAACGGGGGTAATAAGGGTGATTACCCCGGGGGCAAGCATCTCGCGGAGCGCCGCCTTCGTGGAGATCTCGACACATTTCCCATACTCCGGCTTACCCGAGCCCTCGAGAATGCCGGGAATCTCCCGGAACTGCCGGCGAACTTCATTCACCATGTCCATGGCTGCTTTTCCCACACTGTTCATTGCGAGCGCGGAGAAGACCACGGGAATCATGCCCCCGATGAAGAGAGCCGCAAGCACCTTGGCGTCGAAGATATTGATGCCGTGGATCCCGGTGAGCGTGACATAGGCGGCAAAGAGCGCGAGGGCGGTCAGCGCGGCCGAGGCAATGGCAAACCCCTTGCCAACAGCAGCCGTGGTATTACCCACGCAGTCCAGGATGTCGGTCCTTTCACGAACCTCCTTGGGCAGTTCGCTCATCTCGGCGATTCCGCCCGCGTTGTCGGCAATCGGCCCGAAAGCATCAATGGCAAGCTGCATCGCCGTGGTGGCCATCATCGCGGAGGCCGCAATCCCGACCCCATAGAAACCAGCCAGGGTGTAAGCCCCCCAAATGGCGCCGGAGAACAGAAGCACGGGATAGGCCGTTGAGTACATGCCCGTCCCCAATCCGGCAATAATATTGGTCGCTGCTCCGGTAGCCGATTTCTGAACGATTCCGGCTACCGGCTTGCCGTCAAGTCCGGTAAAATACTCGGTGATGAATGAAATCAGGTAACCAACGACCACTCCGATACAAACGGACCAGAAAACGTTGAGTGAGGTGGTCGTTGTCATGCTGAAAACCCCGGCGTTGAAAACACTCATCTTAATCGTTCCGGGGAGCATGAGCTTGATGAGGCCGAACGATGCCGCGAGGGCGAGCAGCATCGCCAGATTGTTCCCCCTATTCAAAGCGCTCTGGACGGCATTCGTATCAGCCTTGGTCTTTTCAGGGATGCCTGTAAACCATGTTCCGATAATCGATGCCAGGATGCCGATTCCAGCGATGGCCATGGGAAGAAGAATCGCTCCAATCCCGCCGAAGGCATCGGCAATAAGACCACCATTGTCACGGATGATGTAGTTGCCAAGAACCATGGAGGCAAGAACCGTGGCGACATAGGAGCCGAATAGGTCGGCACCCATACCGGCAACATCGCCCACATTATCCCCGACGTTATCAGCAATCGTTGCAGGGTTGCGCGGATCATCCTCAGGAATCCCAGCCTCCACCTTTCCGACCAGATCTGCTCCCACATCGGCAGCCTTCGTGTAGATGCCGCCTCCCACGCGGGCAAAGAGGGCAATTGATTCCGCTCCGAGTGAAAATCCGGCAAGCACCTCGAGCACGCGGGTCATCCCTTCATAGCCCCCACCAGTAGAGAAATCCCCCCCCATGAACTGGAAAAAGAAGAGGATGAAAAGGGAACTCAAACCAAGCACGGCGAGACCCGCAACCCCCAGACCCATGACAGCTCCCCCTGTAAAGGAGATCCTCAGCGCCTTGGCAAGAGAGGTCTTGGCCGCCTGAGTGGTTCGGACATTTGCCTTGGTTGCGATCTTCATTCCGAGGAACCCGGCAAGAGCAGAGAAAAAGCATCCGACCACAAAACCAACAACAATCAGCAGACTTGAGTGAGCGGCCACCTTGGGAACCTGGGAGAGAATGCCGAGGGCAGTTCCTGCCACCACCACATAGATGCCAAGAATCCGATATTCAGCCTTTAAGAAGGCCATGGCTCCTTCGGCAATATGATCGGCAATGCCTGTCATCTTGGCATCTCCCGGATCCTGTTTCGTGACCCATGCGGAGAGGATCGTTCGGTAAACCAACGCTATGACCCCCAATGCGGGAAGCAGATAAATAAGGCGTTCCATGTTGATAAGACGGATGGGGCTCACCTTCCAGAGGATCCGGGCAAAAAGCCTGCAATCTCATTCATGAAGGGAGGAATCCATGACCGACCATTAGTCTAAACGAAACTAAGATCCCTGTCCAGAGACAGGCAACTTAAAAAGGGGAACTTTGGAAAGTTGTCCGAGTAACGCCAAAAAACGCCCTCAATCCAAAAAAGGAATCAGAGCGGCGTCTTGTTGAGAATGACTTCGCCACCCCCACGCCAGGTCTCGTATGTGGCGATTGCCTCTTTGATGACGGGGAGTGCGTTTCCGGCGGAGAGGATCTCGTCTACAATCACGGACTTCTGTTCAAGCGTCTTGTAATCCTCAAAAAAGCGCTTCAAGACGGCCAACCTGTGGGAGGGCAACTGATGAACGTCGGTATAACTGCTATATTCGGGATCATTGACATGAACGGCGATGACTTTGTGATCCAATTCATCCTGATCCTTCATCACCATCAAACCGATCGCGCGCGCCATGACAAGCGTCAGTGGATAGACTGGTTCGGCACCTAGAACAAGGACATCGAGCGGATCCCCGTCATCGGCCAGCGTGCGTGGAATGAAACCATAATTCGCTGGATAGTAGACAGCCGAATAGAGAACCCGGTCGAGCTTCAGAAGACCCGTTTCCTTGTCCAACTCATACTTGTTGGAACTACCCATGGGAATCTCGACAATCGCAGGAAAGACTCCGCTGGAGGCGCTCTCCCCCACAGGGACATCATGCCAGGGATTAGGGGCTATCTGATGAAAGGGTTCGGGGATCTTGATCATGGGAACATCTTGGTGTGGGCTGCTACATTACAAGCACTTGGGCCCAAGTCCATTCTCTAGATAATCCGGATTCTTATCTCTTCTGACCGAATTAGGCATCGTTTGATTTATTCACTTGTTTGCCTATATCTTGGATCCACAGATTCAGGATATAGGTCAGCACAACGGCAACGTAGAATTGACCGATGATTGCCTGGGAGATCGCCAAAGCCCTGGCCGAATGCATCACCGGAACGATGTCGCCGTATCCAAGCGTCGTCTGTGTCACAAAACTAAAGTAGAAAAGTTCGTTAAAGTTCTGCCTCATATCCGCGTCGTTCAATCCTGTCGTGAGACGTGCCTGGAGATGGAATGCATCGGGATGAATCTTGGAGATAAGCGTGTAAAAACAGGCATAGATCGTGGCAATCCAGACATAGAGATTGCACGCTCCGATCACCTGATCAAATCCGGCCCGCTTGGCCTTGAGCAACTTGAGGACCCATACAATAGCGCCATAGACCATGGTGGAGATCACTGCCATCTCCAGGGAGAGTTCGACTTCCACAGCCCAACCTTCCACGGCTTTTCCATAAAAAACTCTCACGAGATGAACGATCAAGGGAATGAAAAAACTGATGACGGTGGCGACAAATGTCCGCTTAAAACCGACGAATGAGATCAAAGCCATCCAAGCCACCAACATCATGAGCGATAGAGTGACGTTCACCGGCAGGTAATTGCCAAAGAAAAGCAGGCTTAAAAGAATCAGTCCGCCGATCAGATGACGGCGATGATTCCACTTGTAGTAGAATTCGGGACCGATCTTCATGCTCACCAGTCCCCGCTGGCGCCGCCACCGCCACTCTCTCCACCTCCACCGGAAAAGCCCCCGGAGCCTCCTCCGTCACCCCGTCCTC
>CAIKFI010000017.1 GCA_903826635.1 uncultured Spartobacteria bacterium
AACCTGGAGACCACCCTGCGCTCCACAGCGGAGTGGCTGAAAAAGCAGGGGAAGATCTGAATCAGAAAAACCTGAAAGCGGAAACTTGAAACCCGTGTGGGTAACAGGGATCTCGTTTCTTCACTTCAGTTTCCAGGTCTCAAGTTTTATCCCTCGATGATCAATTCAACCCCGGATCATCGGGAGCCTCGGCCATGAGGCGGTGCCAGGGGCCCGCTTGTCTCATGATTTCTTTCCAGAGGGATACCCCCGCATCGAGCGTCCGCACAGGTTCGATCAGTTCGGAGGTGGGGGGCATGATGTGCCACGATTGTTCGGCAATCTCTTCTTCGAGTTGACCGGCGGACCAACCCGAATAGCCGATGAAGGCTCTGTAGTTCGCGTGACCGCAGAGAGGGGAGGGGAGCAGGGAGTGTCTGGCGATGTCCTCATCGCCGAGAGGCTCGAAGCGGGCTCCCTCGGAAGTCCAGAAGAGCCGTGTCGGAAGAAGGCTGCGCGGTTCGACAGGCCCTCCCTCAAAGACGGGAATCCCCGAGAGAGCACCCGAGATCACGGCCATCTCCCCGAAATTCTTTAGGATCGGCCTGTTGATGATGAACCCCAGGCTTCCGCTTTCGCGATCGTGGTGACTGAGGTAGAGAACCGAGCGATGGAAGTGAGGATCCCGTAGACCGGGCATCGCGACAAGAAGGCGTCCCGTGAGATTTTGTGAAGGTGATGCCCCGGGTGTCCCCGATGTCTCCTTGGTCCCTCGTGCCATCCTGAGGACTCTACCCCCTATGCGTGGCCGATCAATCTCTTCCTGTCTTTGCGATGGTGGAAAACGGGATCCGTGGGCCCTCATTTTCCGGAGGCGGAACAAAGTGCAGGAAATAATTCAGAAATCTCTTGCCCTAGCTTGCGGGTTCAGCTTTTATTCACTCCCCTTTTTTCGCCAACACCGGCGTGGAAACACCGACACAGAACCTTCCCAACAATTTTTTCCAAGTATCATGGCTAAAGAAATCACAGGACAGATCAAGCTTCAGATCCCGGCAGGGCAGGCAAATCCAGCTCCTCCGGTGGGTCCAGCTCTCGGTCAGCAGGGTGTCAACATCATGGCGTTCTGCAAGGAATTCAACGCCGCCACACAGAAGCAGGCGGGGGATATCCTTCCCGTGGTTATCACGGTCTATAAGGATAAGAGCTTCACCTTCATCACCAAGTCCCCTCCGGCCGGTGTCCTCCTGAAGAAAGCCGCAGGCATTGCATCCGGTTCCAAGGAGCCGAACAAGGTCAAGGTGGCCAAGCTTTCCAAAAAACAGGTCATGGATCTCGTCAAGATCAAGATGAAGGACATGAATGCCCGCAGTGAGGAGGCCGCCTTCCGCACGCTCTGCGGGACCGCCCGACAGATGGGCATCGAGATCGAGGCGTAATCAGGAATCAAACCGTCAGCGATTAAAACTTCAGCGTTCTAAACATTAATACTTACGCCGGAGTTAACTTTTTTAAACACCCAACCGCAGGAGGTCTCCGGACCATTCGCACTGCAAAAAAACATGCAAAACAAACGCAGCAAGCGCTATCGCGCCGCCAACGAACTCGTTGAGAAAGGTCGCAAATATCCCCTGAGTGACGCCCTGGCAGTCCTCAAGAAGATGCCCCCCACGAAATTTGATCAGACGGTTACCGTTTCGATCCGTCTCGGGGTGGATCCTAAACAGAGTGACCAGATGGTGCGAGGCACCTGCCCTCTGCCTCACGGAAGCGGAAAGAATGTGCGGGTCCTCGTCTTCGCTACCGGAGCCGCCGCAACAGCCGCTCAGGAAGCCGGCGCGGAATTTGTCGGATTTGAGGATCTTCTCAAGAAGGTTCAGGGAGGGTTCTCTGACTTCGACGTGGCCATTGCAACTCCTTCGGCCATGGTCGAAGTCCGCAAATTGGGAAAAGTTCTCGGACCCCGCGGTCTGATGCCCAACCCCAAGACGGGAACCGTGAGCGACGACACCGCGAAGGCCGTGCTCGAGGTTAAGGCCGGACGCGTGGAGTTCAAACTCGATAAGAACGCCAACATTGCCGTTCCGGTCGGCAAGATCTCCTTCACCGAAGAGCAGCTTCTCGACAACACCAAGTCGGTCATCGAAGCCGTGATCAAATCCCGCCCCGCAACCGCCAAGGGTTCCTTCGTCGAATCCCTCACTCTTGCAGCGACCATGCTGCCCGGCATCCTGCTCGACGCTGCTCCTTTCCTTAAGAGCTAGTTTTAAGAGCGAGTTCCAGAGAGCCACACATCCAGCAACCGAACACTAACTACCGGAACCAGGACCAATACCATGCGCCCCGAGAAACCCACGATTGTAGAGGACATCAAGCTTCGCCTCACCAACTCACCGTTCCTCATCATCGTCGAATACGGCGGGATGAACGTTCAGCATTTTGCGGAACTCCGCACCCGTCTCGGAGGCGTCGGAGCTTCCGTGACTGTCGTCAAGAACACATTCCTCCGCCGCTCGGTCAAGGAAGCGGGCCTTCCCGAACTGGATCGACATCTGACGGGGCAGACGGCTTTCGTTGTCGGTGATAAGGATATCTGCGCCGCCGCAAAGATCCTGAAAACATTCTCCGCTGAGTTCACGAAACCCACCATACGCGCCGGTATCCTCGACAATCAGATTCTCGAGACCGAACAGGTGCTTGCATTGGCCGACCTTCCCTCGAAGGAAATCCTCCAGTCCCAGCTCCTTGCCCTTCTTCTGACACCTGCGACACAGCTCGTCCGCACGCTCAACGAGCCTGCGGCAAGCCTTGCACGCGTTCTCAAGGCGATCGGGGAGAAAATGCATTCCACTCCGGCCGCTGCAGCAGCTCCGGAGGCACCCGAGGCACCAAAAACCGAGGCACCCGCCCCTGTCGCGGAACCCGCTCCCGCCGCGGAAGAGTCCGTTGCCGAGGCACCGGCACCTGCAGTCTCCGATGAGACTCCAGCGACTCCAGCGACTCCAGCGACTCCAGCCGCAGAATAGAATCAGGAATTTTAACCCCGCATCAACCAACCTTAAACCAAAAAAATTTCTCCCGGCGTAGGAAGCCACGACGGGTGAAGGAAGCACAACACGATGAACTGTCGGGCCGGCGGCTGCCGGACTCAAATGTCCTGAGGCTTCGGGACGCGACAGCATCAAAATCCAAACAACACCATGTCCGATAACCAAGCCATCGTAGATCAACTCAGCAACCTGACAGTTCTTCAGATTGCCGACCTCGTTAAGTCCCTCGAAGAGAAGTGGGGAGTCAGTGCCGCAGCTCCCGTTGCCGTAGCCGCCGCTGGTGGCGCTGCAGGGGCACCCGCCGCCGCAGTGGAGGAGAAGACCTCCTTCGACGTCATTCTCAAGGAAGCCGGATCCAACAAGATCGGTGTCATCAAAGAGGTTCGTGCCGCAGTCCCAGGACTCGGTCTTGCCGAGGCCAAGGCTCTCGTTGAGAGCGCTCCCAAGGCCATCAAGGAAGGCGCTACCAAGGAAGAGGCTGAGGAGATCAAGAAGAAGATCGAGGCCGCCGGCGCCAAGGTCGAGATCAAGTAATCTTTCTCCCCGATTACGCAATTCCTGCCGGTCATTGATTTCAACGGGATCTTCCCGATTGACACAGTGACCGGCAACGCGTAAAAAGGTAGGTTTCACCTGTTTCAAGTTCTGCACCTGAGTTTCCAGACTTCTAGTTCCTCATTTCATCGTGCCGCCCGCTCGGTCTCCCAAAAGGGGATATCGGCAGGCGGACGTTTTGGTTTTTCGGTCCCTCCTTCCCTTTCCCCTAGCACACAAACCCTCTTACCGTTCATGGCAACAGCCTGAAATGGTAGGGAAAGCCACCCCGGCGATCACTAGCGACAACAACGCGACAACAACGACCCTGCACCATGTCTGACCGTATCTCCTTTGGCAAACTGTACGAAGCAATCCAGCCACCCAATCTCATTGAATTGCAGATCAAGTCCTACGAGGAGTTTTTCCAGACTGGGGTCGATCCCGCCAAGAGGAAAAATGTCGGTTTGCAGGCCGTCTTCCGTGAGTTCTTCCCGATCTACGGCTTTGAAGAGAAGTCCCATCTCGATTTCGTGAGCTACACGCTCGAGGAGCCCAAGATCAACCCTGTGGAGTGCCAGATCGAGGGTGAGACCTACAGCGCCCCCCTTTATGTGACCTTCCGTTACAAGGACGAAAAGTCCACCAAGGAAGAAAAAGTCTACATGGGAGAAATTCCCCTCATGACGAGGCAGGGAACCTTCATGGTCAACGGAGCCGAGCGCGTGGTCGTCAGTCAGTTGCACCGTTCTCCCGGAATCTGTTTTGAAAGTGACGTTCACCTCAATGGCAAGCTTCTTTACGGTTTCCGCATCATTCCGGACCGTGGTTCCTGGACAGAGGTTCAGTTTGATACGAACGATCTCCTCTATGTTTATCTCGACCGCCGCAAGCGTCGTCGCAAGTTCCTTGCCACAACCTTCCTTCGTGCCCTCGGATTCCCGACCGATGAGGAGATTGCCTCGCTTTTCTACAAGATCGAGACCTTTAAACTCACCGACAAGCTGAACGATGAGGTGCTCAGCACCAAGGTGCTTCTTCAGGATGTCAGGGAGGGAGATGCAATTATCGCCCGTGCCTACGAACCGCTGACCCCAGCCATCGTGCGTGACCTTATCCGTCTTGGACATACTACGGTGAAGGTCATCGATACCAAGGACGACGACACCATTGTCAAGTCCCTGAAGCGCGATACCACTAAGAACGAGGAGGAGGCCCTCAAGGACATCTACCGCAAGCTCCGTCCCGGTGACCCTCCGACAGTTCAAAATGCCCGCGGGATGCTCAAGCGTCTCTTTTTCGATTCCAAACGCTATGATCTCGGCCGTGTCGGTCGCCACAAGATCCAGCAAAAGTTAGGCCTCGATCCCAAGATCGACGACCGGGTCCTTCGGAAGGAGGACATCGTCGAGTCCATGCGCTATCTCCTGAAACTCCGTCGTGGCGACGGCATGACCGATGACATTGATCATCTGGGCAGCCGGCGTGTCCGCACGGTTGGAGAACTTCTTGCCAACCAATGCCGCGTCGGTCTCTCCCGGACAGAGCGCCTTGTCCGTGAGCGCATGGCCCTCTATGACCCTGCGGTCGATCACATCACGCCGCAGAAACTGATCAATCCGAAGTCCCTGAGCGCCGTGGTGCGTGATTTCTTCGGCCGATCCCAGTTGAGCCAGTTCATGGATCAGACCAACCCGCTCTCCGAGTTGACGCACAAGCGCCGTCTCTCTGCGCTCGGGCCCGGAGGTCTCTCCAGGGAGCGTGCTGGATTCGAGGTTCGTGACGTTCATCCTTCTCACTACGGTCGCATCTGTCCGATCGAGACCCCGGAAGGTCCGAACATCGGACTCATCAGCTCGTTGAGCACCTATGCACGCATCAATGACTTTGGTTTCATCGAGACCCCTTATCGCAAGGTCATCAACGGCAAGGTTACCGACGAGATCGAATATCTTACCGGCGACCGTGACGAGAATTTCTACATCGCCCAGGCAAATGCCACCTTGGATAGTAAGGGCAAATTCCTTGGTGAGACCGTCTCCTCACGCTACCGCGGCGATTTCCTCGATATCGAACCTGAGAAGATCCAGTATATGGATGTGTCGCCGAAACAATTGGTCTCGGTAGCCGCAGGCCTAATCCCCTTCCTCGAGCATGATGACGCTAACCGCGCTCTCATGGGTTCGAACATGCAACGTCAGGGCGTGCCACTCCTCATCTCCGAGGCTCCGATCATCGGAACCGGACTAGAGGGCCGCGTCGCCCGTGACTCACGTGCCGTCATTGTTTCGGAGACCTCCGGTAAGATCGCTTCCGTCGATTCCCAAAGGATCGTCATCACGAAGGATGGTGAACTCCCCGAGGGCCGCAAAAAGCTTAAGCATGATCCGGTGAACGGTCTGCACGTCTATGAACTTCGCAAGTTCATGCGCTCCAACAGCAGCACCTGCATCAACCAGCATCCCCTTGTGAAAAAAGGGCAGACGGTCAAGGTCGGTGATGTCTTGGCAGATGGGCCGAACACGGAGAATGGCGAGCTTGCGCTCGGCCGCAACGTGCTTGTCGCCTTCATGCCATGGAACGGTTACAACTTTGAGGATGCGATCATGATCTCCGAGAGGGTCGTCAAGGAGGACATCTACACGTCCATCCACATCGACGAGTTCGAAATCGGCGCCCGCGACACCAAACTTGGACCCGAAGAGATCACCCGCGATATCCCCAATGTCAGCGAGGAGGCCCTCTTGAATCTCGGACCTGACGGCGTCATACGGATCGGTGCCGAGGTCAAGCCCGGTGATATTCTGGTCGGAAAAATCACGCCGAAGAGCGAGACGGAACTTGCTCCCGAAGAGCGTCTCCTCCGCGCCATCTTCGGCGAAAAAGCGGCCGACGTGAAGGACACATCCCTCACTGTTCCCTCCGGAACCTACGGCATTGTCATGGACGTCCGCGTCTCCTCCAAGGAGAAGGCTGCCAAGATCAAGATGACCCCTTCGGAGTCGAAGCGTCAGCAGAAGATGATCCAAGAGGACAATAAGAAGCGCAAGGATGAGCTCTTTGAGCAACTCACGGAAGCACTCGCCAATGTCCTTCTCGGTGAAAAAATCCCCCTCGACGTTGTCAACGGCGAGTCCGGTGAAATCATCATCCCTGCCAACCGCAAGATTACCAAGATGCTCCTGCGCAAACTTGCGGGCGTCTACAATCACGTCGAGATCGACCCAAGCCCGATCCGCAACAAGATCCAGGAGATCATCGGCCAGTTCGAGCACCGTTTTGCAGATCTTGAGAACGAGAAGGAGGAGAATCTGGGCCGCGTTGAAAGCGGTGACGATGTCGACCCCGGCATCATCAAGCAGGTCAAGGTCTTCATCGCCAGCAAGAGGAAGCTCAGCGTCGGTGACAAGATGGCCGGCCGACATGGTAACAAGGGCGTTGTGGCCAAGATCGTTCCCGAGGAGGACATGCCTTTCCTTCCCGATGGAACGCCGGTTGACATTGTTCTCAACCCTCTTGGAGTTCCAAGCCGCATGAACGTCGGGCAGGTTCTTGAGACCCATCTTGGCATTGCCGCCAAGGCGCTCGGTTTCAAGGTCGCGACGCCCGTGTTCGACGGGATTCCCGAGAGCAGGATCCGCGAATATCTCGTGGAGGCCGGCCAGAAGGAGGGCTTCTCATGGATTCAGGAAAACGGAAAGTCCACCCTCTTTGACGGACGGACCGGTGACGTCTTCGACCAGCAGGTTGTTGTCGGCATCATCTACATGCTCAAACTCGGACACCTTGTCGCTGACAAGATCCATGCACGCGCAGTGGGTCCTTACTCACTTGTGACCCAGCAACCCCTGGGTGGAAAGGCGCAATACGGAGGACAACGTTTCGGCGAGATGGAAGTATGGGCACTCGAGGCTTATGGAGCGGCCTACACCCTCCAGGAGTTGCTGACCGTGAAATCCGACGATGTCCAGGGTCGCACGCGCATCTATGAGAGCATTGTCAAGGGTGACAACTCCCTTGAGGCCGGAATACCCGAGTCCTTCAACGTGCTCATCAAGGAGATGCAGGGTCTCGGACTTGATGTCCATGTCGGCCACAAAGACGCTCTCAAGGATGCCCCCCCATCCTTCATTGACGATGCAGCCTCCGGAGGCTCATCCCTCTAGCCCAAACCACTTCCAGCAACAAGCCGCCCCAAAGCGAAGCAACTAGCAGCATACCAACGAGCCATGACCGAAACAGCACTTGCAGTAGAATCGACGATCCTTAACCCCATCAAGTCAAACTTTGATGAGGTGGGAATCACCGTTGCCAACCCCGAAACAATGCGGAGTTGGAGCAAGGGTGAAGTCAAGAATCCGGAGACCATCAACTACAGGACGTTCAAGCCTGAAAAGGGTGGATTGTTCTGCGAGAGGATCTTCGGACCCACCCGTGACTGGGAGTGCTCTTGCGGTAAGTATAAGCGCATCAAGCACAAGAACGTGGTTTGTGACCGATGCGGTGTCGAGGTCTGCCTGAGCCGCGTCCGGCGTGAGCGCATGGGTCACATTGATCTGGCTGTTCCTGTCTCCCATATTTGGTTCTACAAGTGCATGCCTTCGCGGATCGGCCTCATGCTTGACCTGACGGGTCGCCAGCTTGAGCGCGTGATCTATTACGAGGATTACATCGTCATTGATCCCGGCAAGACTCCTTTTGAAAAGGGACAACTCCTGACGGAAATCGAATTCCGCGAGGCCGAGGATCAGTATGGAGAGGATTTTGTCGCCGGAATGGGTGCTGAGGCGATCCAGAAACTCATGGAGGGTCTGGACCTTCTTGAGGAGCAGAAGACCATCGAGAAGCAGATGACCCAGACCAAGAGCAAGCAGATCCGCAAGAAGCTTGCGAAGCGTCTCAAGCTTGTCCAGGGGTTCATGTCCTCGAAGACTCGTCCCGAATGGATGATTCTGAAGGTCCTGCCTGTCATCCCTCCGGACCTTCGCCCTCTTGTTCCGCTTGAGGGGGGGCGTTTTGCGACATCCGATCTGAACGATCTCTACCGTCGTGTCATCAACCGCAATAACCGTCTCCGCACGCTTCTTCAGCTCAAGACCCCAGAGGTCATCATCCGCAACGAGAAGCGCATGCTTCAGGAGGCTGTCGATGCACTCTACGACAATGGCCGCCACGGTCGTGCCGTCACAGGAGCCGCCAACCGTCCCCTCAAGTCCCTCAGTGACATGCTTAAGGGCAAGGGAGGACGCTTCCGTCAGAACCTCCTTGGAAAGCGCGTCGATTACTCGGGCCGTTCCGTCATCGTCATCGGGCCTGAACTCAAGCTCAACCAGTGCGGACTTCCTAAGAAGATGGCGCTCGTGCTCTTCGAACCCTTCATCATCCGCCGGCTCAAAGAGCTTGGATACGTCCACACGGTACGCAGCGCCAAGAAGCTCATCGAGCGTCAGACGCCCGAGGTGTGGGACATCCTCGAAGAGGTCACCAAGGGCCACGCCGTTCTTCTGAACCGAGCTCCGACCCTTCACCGCCTCTCGATCCAGGCCTTCGAGCCGATCCTTATCGAGGGTGAGGCAATTCGCGTGCATCCGCTTGTCTGTACGGCTTACAACGCCGACTTCGACGGTGACCAGATGGCTGTTCACGTGCCGCTCTCCGTGGAGGCGCAGCTCGAGGCCAGGACGCTCATGCTGGCACCGAACAACATCTTCTCGCCATCCAGCGGAAAGCCAATCACCAACCCTTCCCAGGATATTCCTCTCGGTTGCTACTATCTCACGCAGAACCCCCGCAACATCACGCCCAAAGATGTTAAAGCGGCTGCGGAGGAACGTCTTCCCCTATTCGGGGCTCCCTCAGAGGTCGAATTGGCACTTTCCGAAGAGAGTGTCAAGATCCACACGAGGATCCGGTTGAAGAACCCCGATCGTGGAGTCAAGACCGTCTATGGCAATTCGGAACTTGCCGTGATCGAGACCACGGTCGGACGTGTCCTTTTTAACCAGATCTGGCCCAAGGAACTCGGTTTCTACAACAAGGTTGCCGGTAAGAAACAACTCAGTGACATCATCTGGCGCTGCTACAAGGCGGTCGGCCAGGCTCGTACCGTCGAGACCTTGGATCTTCTCAAGGAGATCGGATTTCGCGAGGCCACACGTGCCGGTGCCTCAATCGGTATCAACGACATGATCATTCCAAAGGAAAAGGCCTCCCTGATCGAGGGGGCGCAGAAGCAGATCTCCGAAGTTCAGAAACAGTATCGCAGGGGTATCATCACCGACGGTGAGCGCAAGAACAAGGTGCAGGACATCTGGACCCACACCGGAGAGGAAATCGCCAACGCCCTTTTCCGCACCCTCGAGTATAACGAGGGACGGCGCGAGTCCAACCCTGTCTTCATGATGGTGGATTCCGGAGCCCGAGGAAACCGCACCCAAGTCAAGCAGTTGGCCGGTATGCGTGGACTCATGGCCAAGCCATCAGGCGAAATCATCGAGCGTCCGATCCTTTCGAATTTCCGCGAAGGACTTTCAGTTCTCGAATACTTCATCTCCACGCACGGAGCCCGTAAGGGACTTGCCGATACGGCCCTCAAGACGGCTGATTCGGGATATCTTACCCGTAAGCTCGTTGACGCCGCGCAGGACGTGATCATCAACAACGATGATTGCGGAACCGTCAATGGAATCGTCGTCAGGCCCATCTACGAGGGCGACGAGGAAGTCGTCAGCCTCGCCACGCGCATCATCGGACGTGTGAGCTGCGAAACCGTCAAGGATCCCGTCAACAATGCACCGATCCTCAAGGCCAACCAACTCATCGATGAGGAGATCGCGGCTTCCCTGGACCGTATCGGTCACGAGCAGATCAAGATCCGTTCCGTGCTGACCTGTGAAAACAAGCGGGGTGTCTGTGCCAAGTGCTACGGCCGCAATCTCTCCACTGGTCTCATGATCGGACTCGGAGAGGCCGTTGGAATCATTGCGGCTCAATCCATCGGTGAACCCGGAACCCAGCTCACGATGCGTACCTTCCACGTAGGTGGAACGGCCAGTCAGACCTTCAAGCAGCCGATCATCAAGGCCAAGAACGACGGTCAACTCCGCTTCAACGACCTCCGCACGGTCAAGGCCCTCGACGGAACCTACATCGTTCTCTCGAAGAACGGTACGGTGGGCATCCACGGTAAGGACGGACGCGAACTCGAGAGTTATCCCGTCGTGCTCGGATCTGTGATTTCCACTGAAGATGGCGGAACGATCAAGAAGGGGGAGACCTTCGTCCAATGGGATCCTTACAACGTTCCGATCATCACTGAGAAGACTGGTAAGGTCGAATTCCGCGACATGATTAACGGTGTCACGATCCGCAAGGAAGTTGACGAGGAGACCGGGGTCATGGGCACCGTGCTCATCGAGCACAAGGATGATCTCCATCCCCAGATTGTCATTGTCGATGCCAGCAAGAAAGTTCTTGCCAGCTACTCCATCCCTGCCGGAGCCCACCTTGAGGTCAAGGAGGGTGAGAAAGTCCAGGCCGGACAGCGTATGGCCAAGACCCCTCGTAAGATCGCCAAAACCAAGGACATCACCGGTGGTCTTCCACGCGTGGCCGAACTCTTCGAGGCACGTCGTCCAAAGGATGCCTGTGAAATCGCCCGGATCGACGGAGTCGTTGATATCGGAGGAACTGTTCGTGGAAAGCGCAAGTTGATTGTCCGTGATCCTCAGACAGGCACCGAGGAGGAGCACCTTATCCCTCTCTCAAAGCATATTATTGCTTTCAAGGGTGATTTCGTTAAGAAGGGTCAGCAACTCACCGAGGGGCCTGTCGTTCCGCACGAGATCCTCGATGTCTGCGGTCCACAGGAACTCCAGGAGCATCTCCTCAACGAGGTGCAGGAGGTATACCGTCTTCAGGGCGTCGAGATCAATGACAAGCACATCGAGATCATTGTCCGTCAGATGCTCCGTAAGGTGAAGATCACCGATCCCGGTGACACGCTCCTGCTCTGGGGAGATCAGATTGATCGCCTCGAGTTTGAGAGTGAGAACGAGGCCGTCATGGCCAAGGGAGGCAAACCCGCAGAGGCCGCACCCGTGCTTCTCGGTATCACCAAGGCCTCCCTGGAGACCGATAGTTTCATATCGGCCGCCTCCTTCCAAGATACGACTCGCGTCCTTACAGAAGCTGCCACACTTGGAAAAAAAGACAGTCTCCGCGGTTTCAAGGAAAACGTCATCATGGGCCATCTCATCCCCGCAGGAACGGGATTCAAGGCCCACAGATCCTTTGACCTTGTCCATCTCGGCGAGCCCACTGATTCTGAAGCACCCGTTGAAGAAGCCATTTAATCAAGTCACCCAATCAAGAAACCAAACACCTTCCTATGCCACTTGAAACCATGACAGAACTCCTCGAAGCAGGAGTGCATTACGGACACCAGACCAAGCGCTGGAACCCAAAAATGCGCGACTTCATCCTTGAGGAGAAAAACTCGATTCACATCATCGACCTCTCCAAAACGGTCGACCAACTCCTCAAGGCGGGTGAATTCCTCTCCGGCGTCTCACGCCAGGGTGGCAAGATCCTTTTCGTGGGTTGCAAAAAACAAGCCCAGGAGGCGGTCAAGGAGGCCGCTCAGGCCTGTGGACAATTCTACGTCAACCAGCGCTGGTTGGGCGGCACGCTCACCAATCTTGTCACGATCCGCAAGAGCGTTTCGAAATTGAAAGAATTCGAGGCCCTCGAGAAGTCAGCGGGCTTCAATAAAATCAACAAGGCCGAGGCTTCCGCTCTCCGTCGCGAAGCAACCCGGATCCGGCACAACCTCGAGGGTGTGCTGGAAATGGACAAACTTCCCGATGTCATTGTCATCATTGACACCGTCAAGGAAACGATCGCCGTTGCCGAGGCCCGCAGACTCGGCATTCCCATCGTTGCCGTTGTTGACTCCAACAGCAATCCGGAGGAGATCAACTACCCGATCGCCGGAAACGATGATGCAATCCGCTCGATTCGTATCATTCTTCAGAAGTTGGTTGATTCCATCGTGAAATCCCGTCAGGGAGGCAGACTAGCGACGGAAGTCGCAGTTCCAGCGGACGAACTCACCGCGGTAGCCGAATAACTTACTCAAAAACTGACCATTTCCTACCATGGCTGATATCAACCCAAAGCTGGTCATGTCCCTTCGGGAGAAGACCAACGCCGGAATGATGGATTGCAAGAGGGCTCTCACTGAAGCGGGTGGGGACATTGACAAGGCCGAATCCATCCTCCGTCAAAAAGGCATCGCAAGCGCGGGCAAGAAGGCATCCCGTCACGCCAAGGAGGGCGTCGTGATCTCCCATATTCAACCTTCCGGAAAGACCGGTGTTCTTGTTGAGATCAACTGTGAGACCGATTTTGTCGCCAAGAACGAGATTTTCACCAAGTTCGTGAAGGAAGTCACCGAAGAGGTCTGCGGGGCCAAGGCCGAGAATGTGGAGTCGCTGCTCGAGTCTCCGGATTCCAAGGGGATCCTTTTCAAGGACGAGATTGCCTCCAAGATCTCCGCTCTTGGCGAGAATATTGTCATACGACGGTTCGCCCGATTCCAGATCCGTGGAGAAGGTGGCGGACTTGTTGCTTCCTACATCCACCTCCAAGGTAAGGTGGGTGTGCTTGTTGAGATCAACTGTGGATCCGAAGCGACTGCAAAGCAGGAGAGCTTCCGGGATTTTGTGAAGGATATCACCCTTCAGATCGCTGCCGCTCACCCCACGGTCGTGACGCGTGACGAAGTGGAGGCATCGCTGGTGGAATCAGAGCGTGAGATCTACAAGGCACAGATGATCGGAAAACCCGAGGCCATTGTTGAAAAGATTGTCGACGGCAAGATGGACAAGTTCTACAGCACCACCTGCCTTCTTGAGCAGGCCTGCATCAAGAACCCCGACATAACCGTCAAGGATCTTCTAGCAACTAAGGAGAAGGAACTCTCCGACAAGATAGCCATCGCCCGTTTTGTCCGATACGCACTCGGAGAGGAGTCGGGAGAGGCCCCTGTCGAGGAAGCTTTATAGATTGTCTGATCCCTGACCGGGGATTTCTGTCATGACACTTGCGAGTCTTCTCACGGAGGATCAGATCATATCCGAATTGGTTTGTTCCGACAGGTGGCAGACCATTGAGGAAATGGTGTCCCGCCTTATCTCCATAGGTCGCTTGGAGGAAGCCCATCGAGGAGATGCCATCGCGGCCTTGTGTCATCGTGAGGAGACAATGAGCACGGGAATTGGATTCGGGATCGCCATACCTCATGCCAGTTGCGATGCGGTGAGCGAAGTGACCGCCTGTTTCGGGAGATCTAAAAAGGGAATTGATTTTGAGTCGCTTGACGGAAAACCGGCCCACCTGATTATTCTCTTTCTTGTGCCCAGGGATCAGTTCCAAACACATCTGAGGACCCTTGCGGCGATTGCAAAGTTCCTCAACGATCCTGCTGTGCGCGAGTTGCTGAACTCTGCCGTTGACGCGGCTCAGATTCTGGCGGTCTTTGAGAAAAAAGAGGCGCCAAAAATCTAGAAACCTTCCTTTTCCAAAGGGAGAAACCCATATCCCAGAGGTGAGGCTGGAACAATACACCGTGGATTTTTAGTCTCATGGACATGTCACTTCAATCCGTTCTCCAATCCAGGTTGGCCATGGCGGCAGAACGTGCCGGCATCGATGCTTCTCGTGCAAGCGTCACACCCGTCACGGACATCCGGTTCGGGGATTACCAGTCCAACGTGGCCATGGTTCTCAGCAAGGAACTCAAAAAAAATCCACGGGAAGTCGCATCAAGCATCCTTTCCTACCTTGAGGTGCAGGATCTGTGTGAACCTCCGACAATAGCCGGAGCCGGGTTCATTAACTTCAAAGTCCTGAACACTGCGCTTTCGGATGCTGTCAATGCCATTAGGCTTGATGAGCAGCTTGGAGTTGTCATGGCCCCTCATTCCAAAACCATCATTATCGATTTCAGCTCCCCCAACGTCGCCAAACCGATGCATGTGGGCCACATCCGTAGCACGATCCTCGGAGACTCTCTGGCCCGTATTTCACGCCACTTGGGCCATCGGGTCATCACCGATAATCATATCGGGGATTGGGGAACGCAGTTTGGCAAGGTTATTTACGGGTGGAAGCATCTTCTGAACAGGGAGGCGTTGGAGAAGGGTCCGATCGCAGAGTTGGTAAGGCTCTACCGTGAGGTCAATGCGCTTGAGGAGAACGATCCTTCCCTCAGGGAAACAGTCCGCCATGAGTTGGTGAAACTCCAGCAGGGAGATCCAGATAACCTGAAGATCTGGGAGCAAGCCGTGGCACTCTCCTGGAAAGAGTTTGAGCGTCTCTATGGACTGCTTGACATCACCTTTGATGAGCGACTTGGAGAAAGCTTCTACAATGATGCCCTCGCACCTCTTGTGGAGCGTCTGCTTGTCGATGGGACTGCAGAGATAAGCGAAGGTGCCGTCTGTATCTTTTTCAAAGACAACCCCGCCTTGGAGGAGAAGCCTTGCCTCATTCGCAAGGGTGACGGGGGCTTTCTCTACGCCACCACCGATCTTGCCACGCTTGAATACCGAGAGAAGCGCTGGAAACCGGACTCCGTCTGGTATGTTACAGGGGCACCGCAGCAACTTCACTTCGAGCAGGTCTTCGCGGCGGGGCGACGCATGGGAGTGAAGACCGACCTTTCTCATATCGCCTTTGGAAGTATCCTGGGAGAGGACCGGAAGATGATGAAAACCCGTTCCGGCGAGAATGTTGAATTGGGGGGACTGCTTGCGGAAGCGATCGAGAGGGCTCTTTCCGTTGTCGCGGAAAAAAATCCCGATCTCCCGAAGGGTGAGCAGGAGAAAATTGCGCGGATGATTGGTCTCGGTGCTGTGAAATATGCCGACCTGATGCAGCACAGGTTGACCGACTATGTCTTTTCATGGGAGAAAATGCTCTCCTTCCAGGGAAACACGGCACCCTATCTCCAGAATGCCTACGTCCGGATTCGATCAATTTTCAGAAAAGGGGATTCCGAAGGGGTGAATGTCTCTCTGTCACCAATCATGATTTCTGATCCGGCGGAGCGGGCTTTGGCGCTCAAGATCCTGAAGTTCGGCGAGACCCTGCATTCTGTCATGGAGGATCAACGACCCAATTTGCTCTGCCTCTATCTTTACGAACTTGCCGACACCTTCCACCATTTCTATGAGGCCTGCCCGATTCTCAAGTCCGATGGGGAGATTCGCTCGTCGAGACTTGCCTTGGCCGATTTGACGGCAAAAGTGCTGCAGACCGGATTGTCATTGCTGGGGATCGGTGTTCCCGAGCGCATGTAGGCTGGCTGGGATATCTGAGCCGTGTCGGTCTGAAATTCGCCGTAGGGGTCGGCACGCATCATCCCGCATAAATCCTGATCTATAAGAGCAGGTCCGTATCCCGGAGATGAAAAAACAATCTAAAAAAAGGCGACCTGTATAAAGGTCGCCTTTTCCCTTGGAAAATCAAATCTCCCGGTTACTTCATCAGGAGAACATTGCGGGAACGCTTGATCGCATTGGTGATCTTACGGTGAAGGTGTGCCGCCACTCCGGTCATGCGGCGGGGTAGGATCTTGCCACTTTCGGTGGTAAACTTCTTCAGAAGTTCGGGATTCTTGAAGTCGATCGCTTCCGTCGAGATGTCGAGGCGGCGATGGGGCATGGAGCGGTTGGCCTTGCGGAAATTACGGCTGCGCTGTGGTGTCTTTGGTGTGCTCATTCGGGAGTGGTTGGGTAAATCGTGGGTGCCTGGACGATTATTTGGTCTCGCGGTGGAGAGTGTGGCGGCGAAGGTTGGGATTATACTTCTTTTTCTCAAGACGACCGGGCGTATTGAGGCTCTTCTTATTACGGGTTGTGACGTAACGGGAGACAGGCTTCCCTTCGGCAACGGCCTCGGTGCACTCTAGTGTGATGATGTCGCGTGGCATAAAATGTGATGGTTGATTGGTCGGCGGTATTAGTTGGCTTCGATGGTGTCTTCCTCTTCGCTCTCGGTCTCCTCTTCGGTCAGGCCGAAGAGAGAGGTGATCTGCGGCCTGGCACTGTTATGGTGCTGCCGCTTTTCAAGCTCAGCCTGACATTCCACCGTGAAACGGGTGAAAGGAAGGGCCTCAAGGCGGTCGTGTCGGATCGGCTTTTCGCAGTTCTCACACACGCCGTAGGCCCCACTCTCTATTCTTTTGAGCGCTTCGTCAATCTCGTAAAGCGAACCCTGTTCCTTGGAGAGCATGCTCAAGGCAAAGTCACGGTCGTAGGCATCACTACCGGCATCGGCCTGATGCATTCCGAAAGCGGAAGTCTCCGATCCGGCATGGAGATTATCACGGGCCACACCTCTCATGGCATCGAGGAGGGTGTCCTTGAGTTCCAGAAGACGCTGACGCTGTTTTGTCAGGAACGGGGTGAGTTTGAGACTCTTGTTCTGCAGAGGCTTCCGGATGAATTGCTGTGCCAAGACCCGCTCGTCGGGGTGGAATGAGGAAGTCGGTTTTTTGGAGGCCGCCGCTTTGGAACTCGATTTGACGGCGGAAGTCTTCTTCGGGGTGGCAGCAGCCTTCACGGTCTTCGCTGCGGTTTTCACCTTTGCCTTTGTCTTGGTTGGAAGGGCTTTCGCTGGGGGCGATTTTTTGGCGACTGACTCTGACTTGGAGGCAGCAACCTTTGAAGGAGTTTTCTTTGCGGGCTTGGACTTGGCTGCGGGCTTGGACTTGGCTGCGGGCTTGGACTTGGCTGCGGGCTTGGACTTGGCTGCGGGCTTGGACTTGGCTGCGGGCTTGGACTTGGTGTTAACCTTCGCTTTGGCCGATTTTACGGAGACCTTTTTCAAAGCTTTTGGAGCCGCTTTGGGGGAAGGTTTTAAAACCTTTTTCTTAGCGGGAGAGGGGTCTTTCTTTGCCATATCGGTATCTGAAATTTGTGAACGGGTGATGGGGAGGGAAACGTGGGGAAGGGCTAGTTATCTGTATGAATGACAACTCGCAAGAGAAATCCTCCCCTTTTCTCAGAAAATCTTTCCCATGGCGATCATCACGGAGAGAATCAGAAGCCTTAGGGACCAGAGAACGGTCCTGATCCAGTTTCCGGAGACGAGTTGTTCCATGGTGGAAATGTCCGCTCGATGCCTCAGAATGCCGTGGAGTGGAACCTGTATAAAAAAGGTGCTTAACCAGATCAGAAGAAGGCAACCCAGCGCAATCAGGTGCAGGGGATTGTAGCCAAGCCTGCTTCCTAAGACCATCAAGAGGAACGCTGAACCCAGTTCCACAAGCATAATCGGGGCCACGACCCACCCGGTGCGGGTCGTGTTGCAAATCTCGTAGGCGACGAAGCCCTCCTTGGGAATCTTTTCAAAAAGCGGGTAATGGGCCACCTGAACAAACCAAATGATACCGGTCATCATGGCTGTGGCTAGAATCTGGATCAGAAAAAGGGATTGGGGGGTGAGGATTTTGTGATGCATGTGGCTATCCTAAAACAAGGATCCCCGGATCTTGAAGAGCGAATAAAGATTGAAGGGTTGAAGAGCGCTGGACGATCCCCTAGTTTTTGAAATTGCTCCAATGAAAACTCTTCCCGGCTTCCGCGACCTCTTTCCCGAGGATTTTGCCCGGCGCCGCTATCTGTCAGGCCTCTGGAGAGAGGCGGCTGGCCGCTATGGATTCGTCGAATTCGACGGGCCCACGCTTGAGTCCTCCGAACTCTACCGCAAGAAGAACAGCGGAGGAGAGATCCTCGGGCAACTCTACGAATTCACCGACAAGGGAGATCGGAGCGTGGCCCTCCGGCCGGAGGTGACCCCGACACTTGCAAGGATGGTGGCGGCAAAGCACCGTGAGTATCCCAAGCCGATCCGATGGTTCAATGTGGGCACCTGCTTCCGCTACGAGCGCCAGCAGAGAGGGAGGCTGCGTGAGTTTCTGCAGTTCAACTGCGACTTGCTCGGCGACGCCACCCCGGCGGCCGATGCCGAGGTGGTGGCTCTCCTGATCGACCTGCTCCGTTCCTTCGGGCTTGGTTCCGAGCACTTCGCCATCAGGTTGAGTGACCGCTCCGCCTGGCATGACTTCCTGGCTCTCCATGGCGTTGAGAGTGCCTGTGCGGGGGAATTCCTGAACATTGTGGACAAGATGGAGAAAATGCCTGTTGAAAAAACAGAGGAGCTTCTTGCCCCCTTCGGCATCCCCCTTGCGACGATCCACCAGTTCATTGCCAGTGGGAGGATTCCAGCCCTCGACCCCCTGCTTGCCGACTTGGAGGCCCGCGGACTCCGTGAATTTGTCCGACCGGACCTAGGTGTTGTGCGGGGACTTGCCTATTACACAGGCGTTGTTTTTGAAGCCTTCGCCCTGCAAGGCAACCTTCGGGCGATCGCCGGTGGCGGAAGGTATGACCGCCTCCTTGCCGATCTCAGCGACGGATCAGCAGATCTCCCTGCCGTGGGGTTCGGTGTCGGTGACGCGGTGCTCCTTGAGTTGATCAACGAGATCCCGGCAGCCAAATCCCTTGAGGAGAAGTTCCTGACGTCCGTTCCTCCCGTGCAGATCTATCTGGTCATTGCCGATGAGAAACAACGGGCTAAGGCCCTCGGACTCGCACAGCAACTGCGAGGGGAGGGATGGCGTCTGGCCTACCCGCTTGGTCCTGAAAAAGTCGGCAAGCAGTTTGGAACAGCCGAGTCGCTTGGAGCCTCTCATGCCGTCGTGATCGGTTCCGAATGGCCTAGTGTCACGGTCAAATACCTTGCCGATCGGATGGAGCAGGAACTCGACCACTCCGCACTTGCCGTCTGGCTCGCGGAGAGCAAGGCGTTGACTTCTTAAGACCGCCATTTTTTCATCTTTTACCTCGCACCCATCACAGAGTTACCTTTCCCAACCTACTTTTCCATGCACTACCGAGACTGCCTCTGCGGCGCCCTGCGCCCATCCGATATCGGCCGCGATACAACCCTGAGCGGTTGGGTTGCCTCCCGGCGCGACCATGGCGGGGTGATCTTCATCGATCTCAGGGATCGTGAGGGGATCACCCAGATCGTGTTCCGTCCGGAACTCCACGCCGAGGCCGCCACCGCCGCCCACAGCCTTCGCTCCGAGGATGTGATCACCGTCGTCGGACAGGTCGCTGCCCGTCTTGCAGGCACGGAGAATCCCAAGCTTGCGACCGGAGGGATCGAACTGATCGTCTCCTCGCTGACCGTGCTGAACCGCTCGGAGGTTCCCCCCTTTCCGATGGATGAAAAAATCGTCAACGAGGATCTGCGGCTCACGCACCGTTTTCTCGACCTGCGCCGTCCCTCCATGGCAGCGAATCTCCGCCTGCGCCACCGGATTACCAAGTCGATCCGTGACGTCCTTGACACCGAAGGGTTTTGGGAGATCGAGACACCGATCCTCTCCAAGAGCACGCCCGAGGGGGCGCGTGACTTCCTGGTTCCCTCGCGCCTTACACCGGGCTCCTTTTACGCTCTTCCCCAGGCACCCCAGCAATACAAACAGCTCCTCATGGTGGGAGGGGTGGACAAATACTTCCAGATCGCCCGCTGCTTCCGGGACGAGGATCTCAGGGCCGACCGCCAACCCGAGTTCACGCAGGTCGACATCGAGGCCTCCTTCGTAAAGGCCCAGGACCTTCAGGATCTGATCGAGAGGATCTTCCAGCGTGTCTTCCGTGAGGCGCGCGGCGTTGAGATTCCGGTTCCTTTCCCCCGAATGACCCACTCCGATGCCATGAACCGCTACGGCAGTGACAAGCCTGACACACGTTTCGCCATGGAGATCAGCGATGCGAGCGATATCTTTGCCCAGAGCCAGTTCAAGGTTTTCCGCGGAGCTCTTGATGCGGGTGGCGTCGTCAAGGCGATGAATGCCAAGGGATTCGCCTCCATCACCACCGGCCAGATCGAGGAACTCACCGACATGGCGAAGTTGGCGGGAGCCAAGGGACTTGCCTTCATCAAGGTCGAGAACGGAGAATGGAAGTCACCCATCGTCAAATTCTTCAGCGAATCGGAGAAGGCCACCCTCTCGGCACGCCTCGACATGCAGGAAGGCGATCTTGTCCTTTTTGGTGCCGACTCGTGGGAGACCGCCTGCACCGTTCTCGGGCGTGTCCGTCTCCGCGTCTCCGAGATCCAAAAACTTGCCATCGACCCGCTTCAACTCAACTTTCTCTGGGTTGTTGATTTCCCCATGCTTGCCTTCAATGCGGAGGAGAACAAGTGGAACGCCGTCCACCATCCCTTCACCCGCCCCAAGTCCGAGGACAGGGACCTGCTCAAGGACCCCGCAAAGCTCGGGGAAATCCGAGCCGAGGCCTATGACATCGTGCTCAATGGTGTGGAGATTGGAGGGGGCAGCATCAGAATCCATGAGGGAGACCTTCAGTCCGAGACGTTTTCCGTGCTGGGTATCGGAGAGGAGGAGCAGGAGGAGCTCTTCGGGCATCTCCTTCGGGCCTTCCGCCACGGTGCACCGCCTCATGGAGGCATCGCCCTCGGCCTTGACCGATTGGTGGCGCTGATTGCCGGCGAGGAGTCCATCCGCGAAGTCATCGCCTTCCCCAAGAACAATCGGGGCGTCGAACTCCTGACCGGATCACCCGCCGCCGCGGAGATGAAACAACTCCGCGAGCTTTACATCTCCTCGACGGTCAAGCCCAAGGTTCTGGCTTCGGGATCACCCGCCGCCTGACATCGCCCTCCTCGGACCGATGCAGCCTGAGCTCCTACCGGGATTCGAGGCGACCGTCGAACGTGTGGAGTATGATCCCGAGCTTCCGGCTTCCCCCGAGCAACCGCATCCCTTCGTCTATTACATCACCATCCGCAACGGGAGCGACCGCACCCTCACCGTGAAGGGGCGCAAGTGGGTGGTGCGGGCCGAGAACGGCGAAATCACTGCCGTGGAAGGGGACGGAGTCGTGGGATGTTTTCCACGGCTGGAGCCGGGTGAGGAGTTCTCCTACAATAGCTACCATACGACGGCAGGTCGGGCACTGGCGGAAGGGGCCTACCTGGCCGTCACCGAAGAGGGGGAGGCCGTGTTGGCCAGGATCCCCCCGTTTCAACTGATTCCCCCCCAAGCGTGATGGATGGAAGATCCCAAGCGTTGGAATCGGACGTGAAGAAAACGATGGGGGTGAGGGGATTGATTAATAGTTTTGTGTGCAGGATAACGAGGGTCTCCCTCATCTTGGGAATGGGGATGGTGGTTGGGGTGGGGATGGCCTCGGTAAATTTCGAGGAGGCTGAAGGGTCGAATGGAACCAAAGGAGCAGGGGGGGCGACATCCTCCCGGGAGGAGTTGATGACTAAGTCCATTGCCCGGGATGCCGCGGCGACGGTCGTCATCTACAATACCAATGACCCGGAGGCTAAGGGTTTGGCTGATTTTTACTGTGAGGCACGCCACATTGATCCGTCCCAGGAGATCCCTTTGGCGACACCACTCTCAGAGGAGATCAGCAGGGCTGATTTTCAGACCCAGATCGAGGAGCCTCTCCAAAGGGAATTTGTCCGCAGGGGATACTGGAAATTTTCGATCACCCCGCTTGATCCCGACCGCCGTCCCGCCCTTGTGGCGACACGGATCGGCTTCGTGGCCCTGATCCGAGGACTTCCTCTCAAGATCGCCCCGTGTGCGATACCTGTCGGGGGTACCATCACTCAACCCTCTCCCTACGGAAGTTGCAATGCCGCCTCCGTTGACTCCGAAATCTCCCTACTTGGCCTCTTCCACCATCCGCTCAACGGAGTCATCCCCAACCCCTACTCTGTCAGTCCCGTTTTAGAACCCGGTTCTGCCAAAGGAGGCAATCCGTCCGTTAAGAAGACGAAGGGCGGCAATTCTCCCGCCGCATCGACCTCATTCCCAACCTCCGGCAACCGCCGCAAGAGCATTCCGCCCGGTCTGCTCTGTGTCGCGCGACTTGATGCCACCACGACTGATGGCGTCCGGGCCATGGTTCTCGACGGCCTTCGGGTGGAGCGGGAGGGACTCTGGGGGTTTGGCTACATCGATCTGCGATCCATCAAAACAGGCCCCTATGGTCTGGGGGACCAGAGCATCCGAATCGCCGGAGAATCGATGCGACGGGCCGGCATTCCTGTCCTGAGCGACGATCTTCCGGAGACCATCCAGGCCGGATTTCCGGTGACCGATGCCGCTGCCTACTACGGCTGGTACAGCGGGAGCATTGACGGCCCCTTTGCAGAGCCCTCCTTCCGTTTCCTTCCCGGGGCCGTAGCCTGCCATCTCCACTCCTTCAGTGCTTCCACGCTCGGTGATCCTGCTCAAGGCTGGACCGGTCCACTTGTCAGGCATGGTGCCGCCGCCTCCATCGGGAACGTTTATGAGCCCTACATCGGATTCACCACGAATTTCGGGATCTTTGCCTGGTCCCTTCTTGCCGGTCATAACCTTGCGGAGAGCTATTATGCCGCACAGCCGGTCCTCTCTTGGATGACTATTCTGGTTGGTGATCCTCTTTACCGACCGTATCTCGGTTTGTTGGGATGGGAAAGAGATTCCCACACTTCCCCCGGAGTCTCCGCTACAAGAAGTCAGAAATGGGGTAAAAATCCCCATGATCCATGGAGAGATTATCGGAGGATTGTCCTGGCCCACAGGGGATCGACACTCGAAGCCGCCTCCGATCTCTCACATCGTGCCCGTGAGACTCATGAGAGCCTGTATCTGGAGGGATTGGGAGCTGCTCAGTCGGATGCGGGGCAACTGACGAAGGCCGAAGCGAGTTTTAATGCGGCCGCCTCGCTCACTAAGGATCCTGATACGGCCTTCCGGATCCTCCTGGAACGGGCCCGGACCCTTGAAAAGGAGGGCAAGCCTGCCCGTGGAGCCGCCCTACTGAGCAAGGAGATCTCCTTGGCACGAAGCGACATCCAGAGGGCCTTGCTGGATTCCTGGCTCACCCGGATGAGCAAGCTTTAGGAAAAGTTGATCTCTCAGGGATTAAGTGGAATAAGAGGATGGGCGGAGAAGCAAAAGTCATCCCGAGGACAAACTCACTTTTCAGGATAGTTTTTCTGGCCTTCGAAGCTCTGACTTCCGCCTTTCCCACGTCAAACTTGATAATTCTCCTCAACTTGTGACTCTTGTGGCAAAAATTCTCTTTCGTGATCGCGGCGTCTTTGACCACTGAATCCGAAATTTCTCCCTTCCATTGCCCGATTTGTGACGATTTTTACCCGATTCGTCCCATAATCCTTTACTTAGTCATTGGTGTGGAATAATTATTGACACACACACAACGATCAAATAGAATCAACGATACTCAGTTCATGAAAAAAGCTCTACTCATAGCCGCTCTAGCCGCAGGAGCGATTTCTACATCACAGGCAACTATTACCTACCAAATTGGGCAGGCTGTAACAAACAGCGTCACCACCGGTGCGTCCACATTTAATTTCAATCAATTCAATACCGATCTCGGTACCTTAACAGCTATTCAGGTCTTCATCAACAGCAGTATTGATTCGGAAGGGTTTACTATCAATAATACCGGAACTGCTGGTAAGGCTTATAATCCGAATGACTTCCTCACTGTGGTTGGGCCAGGAAGCTATAGATATGATGGGGTCACAACTTGGTTTTCCACAACTCCGTCTCTGCCAACCAATTTGGTTAATGGAAGAAATCTCTCCAACAACGTAGATTCCAACTCGGTGGTTTCCTACACGATTCCAAGCACAGCTCTGCTTACTAGCGTTGATGAAAGATCAGTTTTTTCTGGTGAATTCTTCCATTTCGTAGGGGATTCAACAGTTAATTTCACTGCTTCTATTGATCCTAGTATTACCACGTCAGGAGGTAACATTTCAAGTGATATTGGAACAGCTATTGCCAACACGACAGTCATGGAAGTTATCTATACTTACGATGTTTCTACCGTCCCAGTCCCCGAGCCTTCCCAAGTTGCAGCATCCCTGCTCCTCGTGGCTGGCATTGCTGGATTTTTAATCGTCCGCCGCCGTCAAGCTCTGGTCGCTTAGTCTCCCAAGCTAGAACTTAACAAAACCCGTCTCTCCGAAAGGGTAGACGGGTTTTTTTGTTGGATTTCACTCCGGGACTTTCCCTTCGAGTTGCTTTTTGTGCCTCTAGTCCTTTTTGTGGCTCTTTTGCCCACTCAATCTTCTTGTGCCTCTTGTGGCCAAATTCTTCAGACTTCAGATTGCTGGTTGCAAAAAATTTCAGGAATAAACAATGAACACTCCTCAATCTGTCGCAAAGCATCCTCTGACCTCTGACGCTTTTGCTCGATTCAAAAAATCCTTCTTCTTTATTTTCTCAGAAAAATCGCCCAAGATTTTAAACTATTCTTTAGGTAGAATGAATTCCTACTTTCTCAGCTCATGAAGCCCCTCCTCTCCTCTCTGGTCAGTTTTGTAAAATCATTCCATCCAACCTCACGCCAAAAAGGCAGTCATGCCGGCGAGCGAAGGATTCCGATCCGTTTGATCCTGCTCTGTCTGTTGCTTCTCGCCGGTCTTCTCGTCGGGCTGAAGTGGTCGTATGATCAGTTCCGGAAATTCCAGTCGACCCGCCTCGATGCGGTCGCTCTTTCCTACATTAAGATCAACAAGATTTCCGAGGCCAAAATGACCCTTGAGACTGCTCTCAGGCTCAATCCTAAGGATCCAACGGCCCTCCGCTTGCAGTTAAATCTGCAAAAGATGGATGGGAAGGCAGACGCAAGTCTCTCATCCTATCAACAACT
>CAIKFI010000018.1 GCA_903826635.1 uncultured Spartobacteria bacterium
CCCGATGAAAACAAAAACACTACTACTTGCAGCCCTGTTACCCTGCAGCCTTGCAACCCTGCACTCCGAATTAGCTGGAGACGCATCTGTCATCGTAGACCCGACTCACACAAAGAGTTTCTACCAAAATGGAAACTGCTACAGCTACGTCACTGACGATGGCGTTACACACAATGGAGCAGTTGGTCCCCAGCCAATACCAGGGCAGGGCGGCAACTACGTCATTATGCCCAACGAGGGCGGGGGCGTTGTGGTACGCGTCAATCCCAACGGCTCCAGGTATTGGAGTAAATAGCTGCTACTCCCAGCCGTGTTGCTGACGCAGTTCGTTCAACAACCAAGTGACATGGTCACCGGGTACAAAGATGTCTTTGATTCCTGTGAATAATTTTTTCTCAAGATAGGGGGTATACGACGCTATTGCCAACAGCCCCTCCCACCCCCCATACCCCACGGGAGGAGGGGATGAGCGACGAATCCATGATGCCGCAATCCTTTACCTCATTGCCATTTCTGGCATGGCGTGGTATCAAATCTGCTTTCAATGAATCAGACGAACAATGACGGACTTGCTATACAAAACGCTCTACTATTGAGCCTTTGGAGAGCTCTTTCCTCTGTAAGTTGTTCATAGTCAACTGACCCCGTAGTTCAACGGATAGAATAGGAGTTTCCTAAACTCTAGATGGTGGTTCGATTCCACCCGGGGTCATACCCTTTAGAATGAGGATTTCAATACAACTCTACTGGTGAGCGTTTCCCATCTTCCGGGCTGCGTGAGGTGGCTCCTTCCGTTCCTAGCGTTGCAACTCGAAGATCCCAGACGCCGCCATCGAGTTCCTTGAAAGCCTCCTCGCTGAATGGCGAGGGTGGGGCAAGCCGTTTTTTAAATGCTTTCACGTGGCCTAAAGCCCGGTTTATTTCATCTTCTGGGCATATTGCCAAAACTTTTGCAGCCTGTTCTGCGAGTTCGGTGCGGTGGCAAATCATGAGAAGATCGTTGCCTGCCGCCAAGCCCATCCGAATCATGTCTTCAAATCCGTAGTGATTGAGGATGGCACCCATGTCGAGATCATCAGTCATGACGAGCCCATCGAACCCCATCTCCTCTCTAAGAAGGGTTGTGGTGATCGTGTGGGAAAGCGAGGCAGGAAGTCCGGAGGCATCGAGTTCTGAAAAAGAGATGTGACCAATCATCATGCTATCGACTTTATCGATGCCCCGAGCGAAATGCCGGAAGACCTTCAGCTCATGGGCTTCAAGCTCAGACGTCGATCTAGGGAGTGCTGAAAGTTCGTGATGAGGATCGCTCGATGCCGAGGAGTAGCCTGGAAAGTGCTTGCCGCACGAGAGAATACCGGTGGACTGAAGAGCCCGGTTAAAGACTCTCGACATCATGATGACCTGATCGGCGCTCGTCCCATAGCATCGGCCGCGCAAGGAGTTGTCGGCTTCATCATCAAAGGCGATGTCGAGCACGGGACACAGGTCGAGATTGAATCCGAAAAGCCCCAGTAATCTGCCTGTCAGTTCACCATGGCGTGCGATGAGTGAGAGATCGCCCTTATCCCTGAGTTGTTTCGCATTAGGCGGTTCATTACCCAGAAGTTTGAGTCTGGAAACCCGTCCCCCCTCTTGATCGATTGTTATGATGGGTTCCTCTGAACTGAGTTTGCGCAACGTATCGGTAAGCCGGCGCAGTTGTGAGGGTGATTGAATGTTCCTGCCGAAGAGAATGAATCCCCCCGGCTGGATGCGATGTATAAAGTCCGCAAATTCGTCATCCACATCATATCCCGGAACTCCAAGGAGCAGAAGTTGACCGACAGGAGAGCATTTCATAGCGTCAGGGAACCAGATTTCACTCACGTTGACGAAATAATCTTATCATGCGCCGCTCAACCCTTTGCCTCCTAGTCACAACACTCCTTTCGACGATACCGGTTCACGCCGTCGAACTGGGGATCGATGTCCTTCAGAATAATAATTTCGATCTTCTCAAGGGCAAGCGCGTGGGGTTGGTAACCAATCAAACGGGAGTGAATTCCGCGGGGGAAAAAACCCGGATGATCCTTAAGAAGCATGTTCATCTTGTCGCCCTTTACACGCCCGAGCATGGCCTTGACGGGACTGAAAAGGCGGGTGTCGAAGTCAGGTCAAGACGCGATCCCCTGACTGGTCTTACGGCTTACTCCCTCTATGGTGATACCCGCAAACCAACTCCTCGAATGCTCGAGGGAATCGATGTGCTGGTTTATGACATGCAGGATATTGGTTGCCGTAGTTACACCTACATCAGCACCATGGGCAAATGCCTTGAGGCGTGCGCCGAACTGGGGAAGGAGTTTGTTGTGCTGGACCGACCAAATCCTCTCGGCGGGAACCGGGTGGAGGGTCAGGGCATCGATTCCAAGTGGATCTCCTTTGTCGGCCAGTTTCCTATTCCTTATGTCCATGGACTGACCGTTGGAGAACTTGCCTTAATGGCTAACTCAAAGGGATGGATGGGGCCGAAGGCGGACTTGCGAGTTGTTAAAATGAGAGGGTGGAGCAGGTCGATGACTTGGCCGATGACGGGACTTCACTGGGTCCCTCCGTCCCCAAATATTCCGAACGAACTCTCTCCAAGTTACTACGTGATCAGCGGTGTGGTCGGAGAACTGGCGGGAGGTCTCGATCAAGCCCTTTTTTCACCGAGAGCGTTTCAGGTTCTCGGCGCGCATTGGATGAAACCACGGATGGCTTCCTATCTTCAATCCAAGTGCCCGGGGATCACGGTGACTTCAACGAGCACCCCTTCCGGTCCGGGTGTCATGTTTCATGTCGACCCTCGGGGTGGGGGGAACCTTGCGGCCTGTTCCCTATACACTCTTGCAGAGTGTGACAGAGAGTCCCATGGCTTGATCTTTTCTCAGTCAAGCAGAAGCAAGCTGAACCTGTTTTATAAAGTCTATGGAAGTGACTCAATTCGAAAGGATCTAGCCTCTCGTGGTCCTGATCGGATCGTTGCATCATGGAACGCCAACCTTGAGGCTTTCCGACGTGCGCGCGACCCATTTCTCCTCTACCAGTAATGGATTCGCCTCAAGAGGATTTTCATGCGCCTAGTTCAAGCCGGCAACCCGCCCTTGTCGAACGAGTTGGTCTTTTCGGTGGAACTTTTGACCCGATTCATCTTGGCCATCTCATTCTTGCTGAGACGGCTCTTGATGCACTTCACCTTGATCGATTGATTTTTATTCCCAACGGATTTTCACCCTTCAAAACCGAATCTCCACCTGTTGCCGGTGTGGAAGAGCGCCTAGAAATGATCCGCAGGGCGATCAGAGACGAATCACGCTTCTCGGTTGATGAGCGGGAAATGATTCGACCAGGCCCATCGTATGCAATCGACACAGTGCGTTCCCTGCTGGGAGAGAATCCCGGCGTTCGCTTCATCTATTTGATTGGAACCGATAACCTGAAGGATTTGGAGAAATGGCACGAATCTGACGAATTGAAGAGCCTTGTCGACTTTGCAGTTTTGGAGCGAGGGTGTGCTGTTGAGTTTGCAGTGGAGAGCTTGCCTGTTGTTCACCGCCGGATTGATCTCTCCTCTACCGAGATCAGGGAGAGAGTGAGGGGAGGGCTTTCCATTCGCTTTATGGTTTCCAACGGGGTATATGATTACATGATGAACAGAGGTCTCTACCTTCCCCAGTCTTCCGATGCCAATATCTAAGCCCAAGTCGGTAAAAACGACCTCCGCACCAAAGCCCAAGAGTGCGCCTAAAGTCACTCAACCGATTGATCCTGAAGAGTCATTGGCCAGACTTTGTGCCGATGGTGCATTGGATAAAAAGGCCGAGAATATTGTCATTCTTGATATGCGGGAAATATCAAGTTTTACGGATTTTTTTGTGATCGTCTCCGGCACCTCCGATCCCCAACTCAAGGCGATTGCTTCATCCATTCGTGGTAGAGTCAGGGATGTTACAGGCCTGAAACCGATCGCGGAGGATGGATTTCCCGGGAGTCAGTGGGTGATCATCGACTACGGGAGTGTCATCGTTCATATTTTCAATACCGAGAAGAGAGATGTCTACGCTCTTGAGTCGCTGTGGAGCGATGCAAGGAGGATCGAGATCGCTTGAGTAAGTGGTCCTGTTCCCAAGTCTCAAACAGACCTCGTCTCTAGCTTTTAAACCTCAAGCCACTTCACCATGGATTGGCTCGAGGAGGTCATGATTCAATGTCCCCAGTGCGGTGAGGAGTTCTCCATTCAAGTTGAAACCGCAGTCGTAGGATGCGTCGAGACGATTGAGGACTGTGCTATCTGTTGCCGTCCGGCCCTGATTCGGATTGTTACTTCAGGTGGCGAGGTGAGGGGAATTGAGGTTGAGGCAGCCTGAACCGGGTGGCCAATGCTTAATAGACGGTTAAGTCCCCCCCCTCCGCGACGGGTTCCGTCCGAAAAATTATTTTGGGGGAGTAGACGAGGAAGTTGGGGGGAGTGTGTTCAAGAGATCGCCTGAAGATTCGCCCGTCTGGGAAGCTTTGGAAGCGCTGGGGTTGATCGTTGGGATATCTTCAGGAGACGGTGTAGGCAAGGGGTCAGGAACGGTAGATTCCGCCGCCAGGCTTTTCAGTGTTAGTTCCATTCCCCTGCGAGCGATTTCACCGCCTTCCCCAGCAAGCTCGATGGCATTGTTGAATGACATCTTTGCGTCTTCAAAATAACCAAAGCAGTAATCCACCATTCCTTTATAGGCGGGAACAAATGATGAGTTGGGATCCAACTTTTCCGCGTAGCTGACAGCCGCTAATGCGTGAAAATAGTTGCCCGAGGCAGCTTGGGCTTGAGCCAATTTCAGCGCGAGGCG
>CAIKFI010000019.1 GCA_903826635.1 uncultured Spartobacteria bacterium
CTGCGTTTTTCAGGAGTCCAGAATGAAACTTGATCTCAAATATTAAAAAATCGGGATTAGGGATTAATTGTCAAGTTTACAAAATTGAACGGCGGCACATCGCATACATATTTGAGCTTCATCCTCCCCCTGTGTTTCGCATCGATATCGGTCTTGTCCATGTCATCGATCAATGTCCTCGGCAGTCGCTTGGTTTTGATAAGGAGGGTAGAGGGATGCTGAGGAGAACACGGTCTCTTGCATTACCCGCTTTCCTTTGAACATGAATCGGGCATAGTGTGAGCCTGATGACGCGTTCAGCACGATGCCTTCAGCCACGCGGCGGAAAGTTCCTGATTTCTCTTGGGCTTTTTTCTGCTTCATCTGGCTCTCAAGGTTCCCGGGCTAAAAAAACGGGTCAAAAAGATATTTCCGGCCTTGGCTGGAGTGCACTTTTACTCTGTTAGCACCCGTAGCTCAATTGGATAGAGCGCTTCCCTCCGAAGGAAGAGGTTGTGAGTTCGACCCTCGCCGGGTGCACCAGTTTTATCTGACGAAGCGATCCAAGATCAGGGAAAAGAGTTTTTTGCCCGATTCAAAGAGGGATGGGTCGCTGAGGATTTCTTCCGGAGACTGAACAAAGGGTGACTTTGGAGGTGCGGCCCCGGGGTCTGCCAATGCATCACGTGCCATCTGCTCGGTCCATTCGAGGTGGAACTGAAGGCCGAGTACCTGATTGCCGATGACAAATGCCTGTTGATCGCAGGCACCGTTTGTTGCGATTTGAACGGCTTTCGGTGGAAGGGAGTAGGTGTCACCGTGCCACTGAAACGCCTTGAACGGTTTCTGGGTTCCGAACCAGTCAGCCCCTTGAGGAAGAGGTTCGATCGGTTGCCAACCGAACTCTTTACAAGTATGACGGAAGGCTCTGCCGCCGAGCGCCTCTGCCAGAAGTTGGCATCCGAGACAGAGACCGAGGATCTTTTTTCCTGCCGCCACAGTCTGACGAAGATATTGTTTTTCGATGCCCAGCCATGGGTGAATGTCCTCCTCATAAGCTCCCATCGGGCCACCAAGGCTGACCAAGAGATCAAAGCTCTCAATCGGGGGGAGGGGGGCTCCCTCGCAGATCAGGCAGGAAGCAACCGTATGGCCCCGTGCCTCCGCCCACTCGATCATGGCCCCCGGGCCATCGAGGGGATCATGTTGAAGGAAGAGGATGCGCATCTGGAGAGTTTGGGTTTCGTGACGATCTTGTAGCAAAACACGTGCCTCGTTGACACGGGAAGGCTCTCGGGAGATAGTAACCGGCTACTCAAAAGACCATGGATAAAATTCGCAATATCGCCATCATCGCCCACGTTGACCATGGGAAGACCACCCTCGTCGATCAGCTTCTCAAACAGTCGGGCACATTCCGAGCCAATGAGGCGAAGGCCACAGAGATCCGAATCATGGACTCCATGGATCTGGAGCGTGAAAAGGGCATCACCATCAAGGCCAAAAACGCAGCGTTCCAGTGGAATGATTACCATGTGAATATCGTGGACACCCCCGGCCACGCCGACTTCGGTGGCGAGGTGGAGCGTATCATGAAGATGGTCGACGGCGTCCTTCTCGTCGTGGACGCATTCGGCGGTCCCCAAGCCCAGACCAAGTTCGTTCTTAAGAAGGCTCTTGAGAATGGCCTCAAGCCGATCGTTGTCATCAATAAGATCGACCGTGACAATGCCGAACCACACAAGGTTCTCGACATGGTGTTCGAGCTCTTCCTGGAGCTTGGAGCAAACGACGAGCAGCTCGACTTCCCAACCGTTTACGCAAGTGCCAAGGCGGGATTTGCAAAGCATGAGATCGATCAGGAGAGCACCACGATGGAGCCACTCTATGAGGCCATCGTGAAGCACATTCCGGCGCCCAAGAAGTCGGACGTCGAGCACTTCCAGATGCTTGTTTCCAACCTCGACTACAGCGACTACCTCGGACGTATCGCTTTCGGACGCATTATCAGCGGTAAGGTCAAGATGGGGGAACAGGTCGTCGCCATCCATAAGAACGGCACAAAGGAGAAGAAACCGGTCACGGCGATCTTCGGCCACAAGGGACTTCAGAAGATAGAACTTCAGGAAGCGAGCGCCGGAAACATCGTTGGTATCTGTGGCTTCGAGGAGGTTTACATCGGCGAGACCATCACCGATAACGACACTCGCGAGCCTCTATCCTTCGTCGATATCGATCCTCCAACGATCACGATGAAGATCTGTATCAATGACGGACCGCTTGTCGGGAAAGAGGGCAAGCTCGTCACTGCACGTCAGATCAAGGAGCGCCTCACCCGTGAGACCCGTACCAATGTTTCCATCGAGGTGAAGGAGACCGAGTTGGCGGGTCACTTCCAGATCAAGGCCCGCGGAGAGATGCAGATTGCCGTCATCGTGGAGCAGATGCGCCGCGAGGGATTTGAACTTCTTGTCTCACGGCCCGAGGTCATCTACAAGCGTGGCGAGGGTGGCAAGCTGCTCGAGCCCATCGAGAATGTCTATGTCGATGTGCCGCCCGAAAATCTTGGTGACATCCTTCAGAGTCTTGCGGGACGCAAGGCTGAGATCGTGAACATGGATCACAAGACAAAGAGCGTCACCGTTCAGGCCGAGGCTCCTACCCGAGGACTCATCGGATTTGAGACCGATCTGGTCAATCTGACCAAGGGAGCCGGAATCATGTCCCATATCTTCAAGGAGTATGCCGAATACAAAGGGGAAATTCCGACACGTAACAACGGAGTCCTCATTGCCATGGAGGCAGGAACAGCAATGGCCTACTCCATGGAAAAGATCCAGGAACGAGGCCGTCTCTTTGTCTCACCGCAGGATGACGTCTATGTGGGAATGATCGTGGGAGAGAACTCCCGCGCCGATGACATGCCGGTCAATGTTTGCAAGGCGAAAACCCTGAACAATATGCGTAGTACCGGTGACGGAAAGGGAGTCTCCCTCTCTCCTCCACTCAAGATGAGTCTCGAGCGTTCGCTTGAGTATATCGCTCCGGACGAGTATGTTGAGGTGACTCCCCTGACAATCCGTCTCCGTAAAAAGCTCCTGGACGCCACGGCCCGCAAACGCGCAAGCAGCGTGCCGGTGATTGCCGAAGATTAAGAATAGGATCCCCTCCAACTCTCTCTAAACCATGGGTCGCCAATGGCTGCTCGCGAAACGCGAGGTTGCATCGCTTAAGAAGTCGAAATCCACGGGCAAGTTTGTCAGGGAAATCACCATCGCCGCAAGGCAGGGTGGGGCTGATCCAGCAACCAACTCCCGACTCTTCGCCGCGCTTGAAAAGGCTCGGTCGGAGAGTGTTTCCAAGGATGTCATTGATCGCGCGATCAACAAGGGTGCGGGGATTGGCGAGGACAAAGCAGTCATCGATCACATTGCCTTCGAGGGATATGCCCCCCACAAGGTGCCAGTGATTGTTGAGGTTTATACCGATAACACCAACCGCACGACTCCTGAGATCAGGGTTCTCTTCCGAGATGGTCAACTCGGCACTCCGGGAAGCAACAAATTCCTTTTTGATCATGTCGGACTCGTGGAGGCCTACACGGAGAATGCCTTGCCTGATCTTGAAGAGGCGGCCATAGAAGCCGGAGCCAACGAGGTCGAGCCTCTCACTCATGATCAGAACGATGATATTCCGGCTGATAAGAAAGGAGCTCGCTTCATTACGGACCGCACTGCCACGGCTGCCGTGACAAATTGGCTCAAAGAAAATTCCTGGAAGGTTGTCACCAGTGAGATCGGTTATGTCGCCAAGACTTTTCCGGAACTCAGTGACCAACAGCGATCCGAAGCCGGTGAATTTCTTCAAGCGCTTGAGGAACACGACGACGTCCATCGCGTCTGGACTGCCATCAGATAGACCGGCACCCGTTTTTTTCTCCTGAATCTTAATTCAGGGGTTCTTTAGGAAAAACCTGAGTGGTTGATCCTGCTTCTCGTGCTTAGTCGGGAGGCGATCCCGCATGTCGAAGCATGGTGCTGAATGGTCCGTTTTGAAGCGCTGAGTTCGCAAGTGATTTTCAAAACGAAATTGTCACATTCGCATCATTGTTTTTTGGGGAGATCAGCAGATAAAAAGACTCCATGATTGAAGATCTCAAAAAGAAAACGGTCTTTGATGGTCAAGTTTTTCCAGGAGAGGAAATTCAACATCGTTTGTTTTTGGGGGAGCAAAGAGAACTCCTCCTCAAGATGAGGGCTCAGTTCATGGAAGTCATCAAGGGGGTGGCGGAGGGAGGGGCGATCATGGCAGAGGCGGCCTCAGGTAACGGCATGCACTTGGCGGATGCCGGAAGTGACAGCTATGAGCGGGATTTTTCAATGGGCATTGTCTCCCGTGAGAATGAATCACTCCGTGAGGTCGATGATGCTTTGAAAAGAATGGAGGTGGGTACCTATGGGGTTTGCGAAGCGTGCGGAAAAAAGATCGGTCAAGATCGTCTCAAAGCCCTCCCTTTCACAAGGTATACAGTCGATTGTCAGGAGCGCTTGGAAAGCAAAAACATAAACTTCGGAAAGCGCCTCCCGATGGAGGCCTATTTCACGAGTGAAAATCCGGATTCGGACGAGGGTGAGGAAGCGATCTCCTCAACGCCCTAATTCTTCAAGAAAAGCATAACAAGCAACACGGAAAAGATGCACGAAACCATCGTTATTCCGGGAGCAGTGAATCCGGATCGAGTTTCCCAAGGTGTGAGATTTCTCAGATGGGAAGAAGCTCGTCCGCTGATCCTTAATGGAGACCTCTATATCCAATTCAAGAAATACATCGGGTTAAAAAGTTCCGGAAGAACTCCATGGGCTGTGATGCGAAAAGGGATTTCGCATCATGTGGTTCTTGAATATCATTCCCATTTTGAGTCGGCAATCTTGTCCGTATCGAGACTTCGGAAAGAGAAAATTCACAAATAACACAGCCTTTCTTCTGGAGGCTTTCACTTCGGGAGTGATTTCAAGATACTGAGTACCTATTTAAGATTTTACACGCCATGAAAATTATCAATTCACATAGTCCCCTATCGGTTTCACGCTTTAACACGGAGGAACTCCGCAGCAATTTCCTTCTAGAGTCGCTCTTTACTCCTGATTCCGTCCAACTGAACTATTGGGAGACAGACCGCACGATTGTTGGTTCCGCGGTCCCCGCCTCTACTTCTCTCAAGCTCGAGGCTTCCAGGAAGGAGTTGGCTGCGGACTATTTTCTCGAGCGTCGCGAGATTGGTATCCTTAATATCGGTGGTGAGGGATCCGTGGAAGTCGATGGGGTTGCCTATCCCATGTCCAAGCTCGATTGTCTCTATGTGGGGCGCGGGGTAAAATCCGTGGTGTTTTCCAGCAAGGAAGCCTCCCAACCCGCGCGTTTTTATCTTCTCAGTTACCCGGCGCATTCTTCCCATCCCACGACTCTGGCCAAGCAGTCCGACGCCACTGCGCTTCATCTGGGGGAGCCCGAAACTGCCAATGAGCGGACTCTTTACAAATACATCCATGCCGACGGAGTCAAGAGCTGTCAGTTGGTGATGGGGATTACTTGCATGAAGTCCGGAAGTATCTGGAACACGATGCCGTCACATACCCACCTGCGTCGCTCGGAGGCCTATCTCTACTTTGATATGGATCCCTCCCATCGCGTCATTCACCTGATGGGCGAGCCCTCCGAGACCCGCCATCTCGTGGTGGCAACCGGGGAAGCGATTCTTTCTCCGGTATGGTCGATCCACTCGGGTGCCGGAACGGCCAGTTACTCCTTCTGCTGGGGAATGGGAGGGGAGAATCAGGATTTCAACGACATGGATGGATTTCCCATTTCTGATCTCAGGTAAACCCAACGATCATCAAGAATACCGATGGAGAACATTTTCAATCTGACCGGAAAAAAGGCTCTGGTTACCGGATGCAGTCGTGGTATCGGCCGCTCGATGGCCATAGCCCTTGCTCATGCGGGTGCCGATATCATCGGTGTGAGCGCTACTCTGGAGTCATCCGGAAGCGAGGTGGAGAAGGAGGTGCTGGCTTTGGGGAGAGACTTCAAGGCCCACGCCTGTGATTTTTCGGATCGTGAAGCACTGAAATCATTTCTCGGTAAGCTCGTCGAGCAGGAGGCTGCAATCGACATTCTGATTGCCAATGCCGGAACCATCCGCCGTGCACCGGCCGCGGTCCACAGCGACGAGGATTGGGATCATGTCATGGATGTGAATCTCCGTTCCCAGTTTGTCATGGCCCGCGAGATTGGGAGCGGAATGCTTCGACGCGGGAGTGGTAAAATTGTCTTCACGGCTTCCCTTCTTTCTTTCCAAGGAGGGATTACCGTTCCCGGTTATGCGGCCAGCAAGGGTGGAATCGCCCAGCTTACCAAGGCTCTCTCCAATGAATGGGCCGGACAGGGCATCAATGTGAATGCAATCGCTCCCGGGTATATCGCCACCGACAATACATCGGCACTTCGTGCAGACGAGGCCAGGAACGCATCGATCTTGGCTCGTATCCCAGCGGGACGCTGGGGGACCGCAGAGGATTTGAATGGTGCAGTGGTCTTCCTTAGTAGCAAGGCATCAGACTACGTTCACGGAACGGTTCTGACAGTCGATGGAGGTTGGATGGGTCGCTGAGACTGAACTTAACGACCTTGGTGAGTAGCCTGCTTGATCTGTGCTTGTAGTATAATTGCCTCAGTTGTTCTTAACCGCTTTGCTTACGTTCCAACTTTTCAAGCTAGATGTTTCCTAATAAAAACAAAGCCCCGGCTACATCACTGTAACCGGGGCTAAATCTATTCTGAAACTCGTGCCCTATATCTCGGTTTTTTCCTAGTACCGATAGTGCGCTGGCTTGTAGGGGCCTTCCAAGGAAACGTCGAGATACTCGGCCTGATCCTTGGTGAGTTGGGTTAACTTGACTCCGATCTTGTCTAGGTGGAGGCGAGCGACTTCCTCGTCGAGTTTTTTGGGCAGAACGTAGACGCCGGGCTTGTAGGTTTCACGGTTCTTCCAGAGCTCAAGTTGGGCGAGCGTCTGGTTGCTGAAGCTGGCACTCATGACGAAGCTCGGGTGACCGGTGGCGCAACCGAGGTTCACAAGGCGTCCCTCGGCAAGGAGGAAGATTTCGTTGCCGCCGGGGAAGGTGTATTTGTCGACCTGGGGCTTGATATTGGTGCGCTTGACGGTCGTATCGCCCTGAAGCTTGTCGACCTCGATCTCGTTGTCAAAGTGACCGATATTGCAGATAATAGCCTGATCCTTCATGCGCTTCATGTGCTCGAACGTGATGACACCCACGTTGCCGGTGGTTGTCACGTAGATGTCCGCTCGCCCAAGGGTCTCCTCAAGGGTGGTCACCTCGTAGCCTTCCATGGCCGCCTGGAGGGCATTGATCGGGTCGATCTCGGTAATGATCACGCGGGCACCCTGTCCTCGGAGTGACTGGGCACTGCCCTTGCCGACATCGCCATAACCGCAGATCACGGCGACTTTTCCGGAAATCATCACGTCGATGGCCCGGTTAAGACCATCCACTAGGGAATGACGGCACCCATAGAGGTTGTCAAACTTCGACTTGGTGACGGAATCGTTTACATTGAAGGAGGGAACCAGCAGCTTGCCCTTCTCATGGAGCTTGTAGAGGCGGTGAACTCCAGTCGTGGTCTCCTCGGAGACTCCGCGCCATTCCTTGACGATATCGTGCCAGCGGGTTGGGTTCTCCTTGTGGACCTGCTTGAGGAGATCCTTGATGACCTGCTCCTCATGGTTGCCGGATGGAGTGTTGACCCAGTTGTCCCCTTCCTCGAGTTCGTAGCCCTTGTGAAGGAGGAGCGTGACGTCACCCCCGTCATCCACAACCATCTGGGGACCTTTGCCGCCATCAAAGGAGATGGCCTTATAAGTGCACCACCAGTATTCCTCAAGGCTTTCGCCTTTCCAGGCGAAGACGGGGACACCGGTGACGGCAATCGCGGCAGCGGCTTGATCTTGGGTGGAGAAGATGTTGCAACTGGCCCAACGCACATCGGCACCGAGATCGGTCAGGGTCTCGATAAGAACTGCTGTCTGGATGGTCATGTGAAGCGATCCCGTGATGCGAACCCCTTTGAGTGGCTTGTCCAGGGCGTATTTAGCGCGGATGGACATAAGTCCGGGCATCTCCTGCTCGGCGATGCTGATTTCCTTGCGACCCCACTCTGCGAGTGTGATGTCGGCGACTTTGTAATCGGTGGTGTTGGTCATAGAATTGGAATTGGTCTTTGGAAGTTGAGTGTCCGAGGTTACTTGAGTTTTGCGGCGGCAAGGGCTGCCTTCTTGAGGGAGGCGGCCTTGTCGGTCTTTTCCCAAGTGATGTCTTGATCGTTTTTACCGAAGTGACCGTAGTTGGTGGTCTTGGAGTAGATCGGACGGCGTAGTTTGAGTTGGTTGATGATCTCGGCAGGTTTGAAGCCAAAAGTTTTTTTCACAGCAATCTGTATTGCCTCCTCGGGAACCGTGGCTGTGCCGAATGTGTCGATATGGATGGAAACGGGGTCCGGATAACCGATCGCATAAGCAAACTGGACTTCGCAACGATGAGCAAGACCTGCTGCCACGACATTTTTTGCGACATAGCGACCCATGTAGGCAGCAGAACGATCGACCTTTGTCGGATCCTTACCCGAGAAAGCACCACCTCCGTGACGTCCCATTCCGCCGTAGGTATCGACGATGATTTTGCGACCTGTGAGCCCGGTATCACCCTGGGGTCCACCGATGACGAATCGGCCTGTGGGGTTGATCAGAAACTCTGTCTTCTTGGTCAGCATTTTAGCAGGAAGAACCTTTTTAATGACTTTTTCGATACAGAACTTCTCAATCTCTTTGTGTGAGATTCCCTCGGCATGCTGGGTGGAGATGACAACATTCACGATACGTGTTGGCTTCCCGTCAACATACTCTACCGAGACCTGGCTCTTTGCATCAGGGCGGAGCCACTTGGCCGCTCCGTTTTTTCGCAACCGAGTCAACTCACGACCGAGACGATGAGCAAACATGATCGGTGCAGGCATGAGTTCTGGCGTTTCGTCACAGGCGTAGCCAAACATGAGACCTTGGTCGCCGGCACCCTGCTCGGCGGTCTTCTTTCCGGCGGCCTTCTTGGCATCAACTCCTTGGGCGATGTCCCGGCTCTGTGACGTAATGATGTTGGTGATGAAAACGGTGTCGGCATGAAACACGTCATCGTCATTCACATAGCCGATCTCACGGATCGCATCGCGGACGATCTTTCCGATGTTGATCGCGGATTCGAGAGATTTTTCTTTGAGCTTGGGAACCGTTATCTCACCGCCAATAACCACGATGTTGCTCTTGGCATAGGTCTCGCAAGCAACGCGACTGGTTGGATCCAGAGCCAGGCAGGCGTCGAGGATGGCATCGGAAATGGTATCGCAAACTTTGTCGGGATGGCCTTCGCCGACTGATTCGGAAGAGAAGATGTAGCTACGTGACATGGATTGTGGGTTGAAGTTTCTTAATTTGAAGCCGAAGTGGCAATGAGCCTGCCGCTTTACTTATTAATGTATTTGTATATGTAAATGGGTGTGGCGTCAATTCTCCAATCCCTACGCGCCCTCTCCGAGCCTACGCGTCTCCGTTTACTGAGCCTTCTCCTTCAGGAGGAGTTGACGGTCGCTGAACTGCAGGAGTCTCTTGGCATGGGGCAGTCACGCATTTCGGCCAGTCTTGGAATGCTTCGACGCCAAGGCCTCGTCCTTGATCGACGCGTGGGAAAGAATATCTATTATGCCGCCGTTCCCTTGGCGATTGCCCCATTGCTTGAAGCGGTCAGAGCTGCTGTCTCGGAACTTGCGGAAGCTGAGCGCGACCGGCAGGCCCTCCAACTCGTTTTAAACAAGCGCAGGGACCGTGCCGCCGATTATTTTGACAAACTTGCCGGGAAATTCGGTCGAACCTACGTGCCCGGTCGCTCCTGGCAGTCTTTGGCCCATGGTCTGCTCCGTCTCATGCCACCCATGATCATCGCCGACATGGGAGCGGGGGAGGGGACACTTTCTCAACTTCTGGCCCGCACTGCAAAGCAAGTCATTGCGATCGATAACTCCCCGAAGATGGTCGAATACGGATCGCGTATAGCCAAAGAAAACGGTTTTGCAAATTTGGAATATCGTTTGGGTGATCTTGAGGAACCGCCGATCGACTCGGAGGTCATCGATGTCGTTCTCTTCAGCCAAGCCCTTCACCATGCAGCCCGGCCACAGCGCGCAATCGAGAGTGCGTTCAGGATCCTGAAGCCCGGAGGCAGATTGCTCATCCTTGATCTGGCAAGTCATACCTATGAGCAGGCCAAGGAACTTTATGCCCATGTCTGGCTTGGTTTCTCAGGGGTTGAACTCCATGCGATGCTGGAGAAGGCGGGATTCAGTGATCTCGAAGTAAGCGTGGTGGCCCGCGAGCAGCAGGCGCCGAATTTTCAGACGATCCTTGCAAGCGGACTCAAGAAATAACGAGAGGTTTGGAATTTTGGCGCTGCGCGGTATTGCTGCTCGTTCGCAGTGGTTCACGACAGGCCTCAAGGCATTGCTGGAAGATTCCCAGGGATGAAGTTGAAAGATGAAGTGGATGAATGTGATCTTGGAAGTCACTACGTCCCAAACCGGCCCCTGGGATTTTTTGTCTGCCACTGTCTGCTACACACTTAAGGTTAAGTGGATGGAGATATTTCCAAAGAGTGGAGGAAAATCAGATAAGCAGGATGATTTTTCAGAGTTTTCCAAGAACTCTTTCATTCCCTCCAATCACTGAGAAGAGAGGATATGCTGTCCCTCTACCTTTTCTTCACTGGTTTCTCTAGTGCTTCGGCTTTGAGTTGAGCCACCGCATCGAGCCAGTCCGTATGAGAATCTCCATGCCATCCCATTTTCTGTCTTCGTTCAGCTATGAAATAGGCACGGAGTGAAATCTCATCGTGACGGATAACGGGTTCCTCGTGAGAAATTTTAGGTTCCACAGAAAACCTGGGTTTTAAGGAAGGAGTAAGTTTTGATAGCCGTGCCTTGCGTCCCGATGATTTGGGTTTAACGATTACCCCTTCATCTTTGGAGATTGTTTTTTTGAGGGCTCCTTGTTTCCCGGATTTTAAAGAAGTTGAAGCAGGTGTTTTGGTCTCCGATATTTTTGTCTTTTTGGTAGCCATAAGTGTCTCCTTTTGATGGAGATCATATGCCTAATTGTTGCCAGTCAGAAAGGTTTTTATGCCAAATTCCATGCATTCATTGTAAATTCAACGAATGAAGGAGTTCCTCATCAGATGGCTTGTGACTAGCCTGGCGGTTCTTGGGGCGACTTGGATCGTTCCCGGAGTGACTTGTGATGGGAACGGCACCGTGCTGATTGCGGCGCTTCTGCTTGGGATTATCAACGCCTTGATTCGACCAATTCTTCTGCTGCTGAGTGTGCCTTTCATCATTGTCACAATGGGGTTCTTTATTCTGGTGATCAATGCCCTGCTCATTCTCTTGGTTTCAAAAATCATTCCCGGATTCCATGTGAACGGTTTTTGGAGTGCCCTGTTTGCCGGTATTGTCATCGGTTTTTTCAATTGGTTTTTAGGACGATTGTTCCGGACTCGTGAAGAACCTTCTCCCACCGTCCAGGATGGTGCTTCCATGAAACCGGTGTATGGAAGGGTGGTTTCGGAGGATTCGCAAGGATGATGAGAACCCTGGAAAAGTGATGATTCTCTCCAAATTGACCGTGCTTTATTCATCCCGTTCATCCCAGTGATACCTTCCAGATACCTTCCATTTTTTGACCATACTCCGGCGGCCCCGAAGATCTGCGGCATCACTACGATGGATGACGCCTGTGGTGTTATCGAGTCGGGGGCCGGGGCACTTGGTTTTAATTTTTATCCCCCATCACCCCGCTCGATAGGGACTGACAGCGACCTTGACTGGATCAAGAAGCTCAAGATGGGCTATCCGGATATCGCCTTCGTGGCTGTGGTTGTGAACCCCGAGGAAAAGTTACTCGTGCTCCTTCGAGAGTGTGGCTGTTTTGATGCGATTCAATTTCACGGGGATGAGACGCCGCAATTTTGCGCTTCAGAGGGAGAGAAGTTTCCTTATTGGATCAAGGCCCTGCGCGTGCGGAGTGATGCTGATCTGCTTGTGGCGACCGAGTATGAGACTCCATTTCTTCTGTTGGATGCAGCCGTTCCCGGAACCTACGGGGGAAGCGGACACATCATCGACTGGAATCTTGCAGCTGGTTTCGTGGTAAAGCATCCTGAGAAGCGTGTCCTCCTTGCAGGAGGACTTACCCCCAAAAATGTGGCCGAAGCGGTTGCAAAAGTGCATCCCCATGCAGTTGATGCAGCGAGCGGAGTTGAGTCGTCTGCGGGTGTGAAGGACCCGCTGAAGGTTCGGGAATTTATTACTGCGGCACTCTCTACCTGAGTTCCTCGGCTTGCCGCGAGGTAATTAGGCAGCTTTAATATTCAACCTTTATGAGCAACACCTACCGCATCGCAGTTTTGGCAGGAGATGGCATCGGGCCCGAAGTCATGGCAGAGGCCGCCAAAGTCCTCCGTGCAGTCGAGAAGAAGTTTGGTTTCACGATCAAGGAAACACCCATGCCTGTCGGCGGAGCGGGGATTGATCAGACTGGCAAGGCTCTTCCCTCCGAGACCCTGAAGGTCTGCGAGGAGAGTGACGCGATCCTCTTCGGTTCTGTGGGAGGTCCCAAGTGGGAGAATCTCCCCCCCAACGAGCAACCGGAGCGTGCCGCGTTGCTCCCTTTGCGCAAGCACTTCGGACTCTTTGCAAATCTTCGTCCCTGCATCTGCCTTCCTGAGTTGGCTCATGCCTCACCGCTCCGACCCGAGTCGGTGGCCGGTGGTGTCGATGTTCTCTGCGTCCGTGAGTTGACGGGCGGTCTCTACTTCGGTGAGCCAAAGTTTTTGAAAGACACAGATGAGAACGAGGCTGATCCGATTGCCGTCGACACGATGGTCTATAAAAAGAGCGAGATTGAGCGGATCGCACGCGTCGCCTTCGAGGCTGCCCGAGGCCGAGACAAGAAGCTCACCTCTATTGATAAGGCCAATGTCCTCCAGAACGGCATCCTCTGGCGCCGTACCGTGAACGAGATCGCCAAAGAGTACCCTGATGTAACGCTCTCCCACCTATATGTCGACAATGCGGCGATGCAACTCATCAAGAGCCCGAAGCAGTTTGATGTCGTGCTGGCCGAGAATCTCTTCGGCGACATTCTGAGCGACGAGATGGCCATGATCGCCGGATCGCTCGGCATGCTTCCGAGTGCAAGTCTCGGTCAGTCAAAGGATGAGTCACGCCGTTTCGGCATGTATGAGCCCAGCGGTGGCACGGCACCGGACATTGCCGGCAAGGGAATCGCCAACCCGATTGCGCAGATCCTGAGTGTCTCCATGATGTTACGTCATTCACTCAATGAGGCGGCGGCGGCAGACGCGATCGACGCGGCCGTCCGTAAGGTCATCGCTTCAGGCCTTCGTACCGGAGACATCTGGTCCGAAGGAACGACCAAGGTCGGCACTGCTGCCATGGGTGATTCGATTGCCTTGGCAATTTGTCTCTAGGATCGTGGCGATACCCAGCCTCGATCTGTGGCGCTCAACCGAGATAAGTTTTAAGGCGTTGCTGGGAAGTCCTGGCAAGGGGTATCCCTTCGGGAATTCCCTCGAGAATAAGACTGGCTTCATCCCTCGAGCGGCGGTCGATCCGGATCATGAGATCCAGATTAACGATGTGAGATCGGTCAATACGAAGAAAAGGAGGCGACGGTAGCGTTGCTTCATACTCCCCGAGCGGATGACAGATCATCAGGGGAGGGGAGTCCTTAAAAAAGAATCGTGTGAAATCACCGTCTGCCTGTAGGGCGGGTATCGAGTTAATCGGTGCGATGACCGTTCTCTGCGGGGTGCGCAGACAGATTCTATCCTCCGTGGAGTAGGGAGCTTTGAGTGTGGTGGAATCCGCGCTTGGATTACCGGATTCGATTCTCTGGATGGCCTGTGCAAAGCGTGCAGGAGTGACAGGCTTTAAAAGATAGTCGATCGCCTGGACATCAAAGGCATGGATAGCGTGCTCTGCATGGGCTGAAACGATCACGACCTTCGGAATCCTATCAAGTCTGGAAAGCATGTCGAAGCCACTGGAACCAGGCATCTCGATATCGAGAAAAATGACATCAGGCCTCTCCCTAGAGATCATCTCGAGGGCGGTTTCTGTAGAATCAGCTTCACCGACAATTTTTAAAGAGTGGTGTCGTGAGAGGAGTCTCCGCATGCCTTTCCTCGCCAGCGCTTCATCATCAATGATTGCTACTCGTTGCACGGATCTCCCTCCAGATCGAGCGTTGCCACGACAAACTCTCCCACCTGTTCCAAGGTAAAACTGTTTCTATCCGGATAGTGTATCTCAAGACGACCAACCACACTTTCAAGGCCTACGCCTAAAACTTTGGGAGAGTGTTTCAGGACGCCCTGATTGCTAACTCTGATGACTAGGTGATCCCCGTTGGTTTCAGCGGTTAACTCGATGATCCAAGGAGCAGGCATAGCTGAAAATCCATGTTTGAAGGCATTCTCCACAAGCGGTTGAAGGATGTAACTCGGCACTTTCCTTGAGCGGGCCAACTGGGTCGCCTCGATTTGTGTTTGCAGCCGATTGCCGAATCGCGATTTCTGGATTTTTAGATAAGATGCTGTGGCATCCAGCTCCGAGGAAAGGCGGGTGATCATCTGCCCACGATGATCGAGTGAATACTTCAGGTAAGAGGAGAGCTCTGAGATCATTCCGATGGCTGCATCAGGGTCTGACGGGATTTCGGAGATGATCCCATTCAGGGTATTAAAGAGAAAGTGAGGATCGAGTTGGAACCGAAGCAGTTGGAGTTCCATACGCTGTGACTCAGCCTTTGCGTGGACGCTGTATTTTTCCTGTTCTAGAACTAGAAATTCGGCCCGAAACCATAAATAACCAAGACTCCATCCCAAATACATCGGCCAGAGGATCACAACCAAAAGGTAAAATCGTTCTTGAAGTGTCCATTGAGTGAAGTGCCAATTCATCGGAATGAAGTGGTTTATGATATGCGCGACGCTTGCAATAGTCGCAGCATGGAGACAGGCAACTGAGAGCGACAACAAGCAGACCTTGAGGAGGCTTATCACGCTCAAGGTGGGCTTGCTCAGAAGACCACGATAAATCCTTCTCAGCAGTCCAACAATAATGAGTGATGTGAAATATGTTATCACGGCGATGATAAGGGCACGTTGTGCGGATTCGCCTAGATAGATCCGGAAATTGAAGGAAATGAATCCCACAAAGCCACAAAGTATGGAGTTCAAAAGCCAGAAGCCGGGATGTCTTGGCCGTTCAGGCTCTTGCGGGGAAAGCATGAATCTAGGATTAGTGAAAAACCGGGCCGGGTCAACGCGTCAGAATGTCTGAAAAGCCCGAATTAACGAGTTTTTGGGCGGGTTCATCGAGAGTGAGTGGAATCCCAGTTTTTCAAGTGTCAGATGAGCAACATGAAAAATATCATCCTACCCGCCGCAGTCCTATTCCTGATGGTCTCGCTTGCATTCTCCCAGAGTGCCTCCCCCGGTAACACGATTGTAAAATTACCGCAGGCTACCGTCTCCTACATCGTTACGGGTGATTATGGGGCGGGTTACCAAGGGAATGTTACAATTCAGAACACCTCCTCCCAGACGCTAACGAACTGGGGTCTTTCGTTCTCAATGGCTGGTCAGATCACAAGTATCTGGAATGCCAGCGTGGTCAGTCATACGGGATCGAACTTCAGCTTCAACTCAACAGGCTACTCCTGGCAGAGCTCGATCCCACCGGGAGGGAGTGCCTCCTTTGGGTTCATGGGAAGTCCCGGAAATGTGAAGACTCCGCCCACTGGTTTTATGCTCACTGCTACCGGATCCAGCGTCACGTCAACGCCCACGCCTACACCTACGCCAACGGCTACGGCTACACCGACTCCTGTTCAGAGTCCTACGGCGAGTCCTACTCCAGCAGCTACTGCCTCACCTTCACCCACTGTAGTGCCCTCACCGACTCCGGTCTCTACGCCTGTCTCCACACCGATTAATTCGACTGGCTACCTCTCCACCAAGGGGAACCAGATCGTCGATTCC
>CAIKFI010000020.1 GCA_903826635.1 uncultured Spartobacteria bacterium
AGCATTTTGCGGTCCCAGAGACCAAGATTCTTGAGATCCTCGACGAGGTAGCTGTTGATGACGGTGAATTCACCGCTCAGATTCCCCTTTGCAAAGAGATTCTTGAATGTTGGTTCGATCGACTGGGAAACACCCGTGATGTTGGAGATCGTCGCCGTCGGGGCGATGGCCATGGTGTTGCTGTTACGCATGCCGTGCTTGCGGATCGCTTGGCGCACAACATTCCAGTCGAGGGTGCTGGTACGGTCCATGGTGACGGGGATGCCTCTCTCCTGCTCAAGAAGATCGATGGTATCGATCGGGAGGAGACCTCGGTCCCACTTGGAACCCTTGAAGGTCTCGTAAGCGCCGCGCTCAGCCGCAAGCTCCGTTGAGGCGAGAGTGGCGAAGTAGGAGATCGCCTCCATGCTGGTGTCCGCAAAGTTCACCGCTTCCTGACTGGCATAGCTGATCTTGAGCTTATAGAGGGCATCTTGGAAGCCCATGAGGCCCAGACCGACGGGGCGGTGACGCATGTTGGCGGTCTTGGCCTCCGGAGTCGGATAGTAATTGATATCGATGACGTTATCGAGCATCCGCAGGGCTGTGCGGATCGTTTTCTCAAGAAGTTGGAGGTCCAGCCCCCGCTCGTTGATGTGCAGGGGAAGTCCGATGGATCCCAGATTACAGACAGCGGTCTCCTCCGCAGAGGTATTGAGCAGGATTTCGGTGCAGAGGTTGGAACTGTGTACAACTCCCTGATGATCCTGGGGAGAACGGACATTGGAGGGATCCTTAAAGGTGATCCAAGGGTGGCCCGTCTCGAAGACCATCGAGAGGATCTTGCGCCAGATTGCCGAAGCCTCGACCCTCTTGAAAAGGGAGATTTCAGCGCGGTCAGCCATGGCCTCGTATTCCGTATAACGCTCCTCAAAGGCACGGCCGTAGAGGTCGTGAAGATCGGGCACATCGCTGGGGCTGAAGAGCGTCCACTGGGCATTCTCCTTAACCCTCTTCATGAAGAGGTCAGGGATCCAATTGGCGGTATTCATGTCATGGGTGCGGCGGCGCTCATCACCCACGTTCTTGCGAAGCTCGAGGAAATCCTCGATATCCAGATGCCAGGTCTCGAGGTAAGCGCACATCGCCCCTTTGCGCTTGCCGCCCTGATTGACAGCGACGGCCGTGTCGTTGGCCACCTTCAGGAAGGGGATGACCCCCTGGCTTTCACCATTGGTCCCTTTGATGAGGGAGCCCGTGGAGCGGACATTCGTCCAGTCGTTGCCAAGACCTCCGGCCCACTTGGAGAGTTTGGCATCGTCGCTGATGCACTTGAAGATGTGATCGAGATCGTCCATCACTGTCGTGAGGTAGCAGGAGCTCAACTGGGGATGAAGGGTGCCACTGTTAAAAAGGGTGGGCGTCGAGGAGGTGAACAGGAAGCTGGAAAGGAGTTCGTAAAACTCGATGGCCCTCTCGTTTTTGCTCTCCCCTTCATTCAGTGCGAGACCGAGGCAGACCCGCATCCAAAAAAACTGCGGCGACTCGATCCTGCGACCGCCGATATGGATAAGGTATCGGTCGTAAATCGTCTGCAGGCCCATGTAATTGAAGAGCAGATCGCGCTCTGGCTTGAGCGCGGCAGCGATCCTATCGATGTCGAACTCCAGCAGCCCCGGGGTAAGGCGACCTGCCGCAATTCCCTCGTCCAGATAGGCTCTGAAGCGGGTGCTGTGGGCCACCGTGACATCATGGTAGTGCTCGTAGCCGGGGAGCGTCTCTCCGTAGATTACGTCCAGTAAAAGACGGGCCGTCACATAGCCGTAGGCAGGATCCTGCTCGATGCGGGATTTTGCCGCGAAAATCATCGCCTTCTCGATCTCTACGATGCGAACCCCATCGTAGAGATTCCGCATTGTCTCGTCAGCCATCTCCCTGGCCTCACACCGATCCTCAAAACCGCGGCAAGCGCGGATCAGGGTGCGGCGAATGCGCTGGGGTTCCAGGGTCTCACGGCTTCCATCCCTGAGCGTGACGCCCAATTCAGCCTGAACCTGACCGGTAAGATCGCGGTCACCACGCAGAGCGCGGGCTTTTCTCCGATCTTCGCGGTAAATGATATAACGTCGCGCCACATTGGTGTGACCCTGCACCATGAGAGCCTCTTCCACGGCATCTTGGACGCGCTCGATCTCCAACTCCTCCCCTCGGATCGCGCGTCCAAAGAGACGCTGGACGACGGCTGAAGTCACTGCAAGGGAGGATGCCTTATCCTCGGGAGAGAGGTTGTAATCGCTAGGAATGTCGCGATCAGCCTTGAAAGCACTCTCGACCGCCAACCGAATCCGCTCCTCATTGAACGATTCGCTGCGTCCATCGCGCTTGCGCACATTGAACTCACGTCCATGAAGCGGGTCGACACCACTTAGGGAAAGTTGTCCGGAAAGAGGTTCCATAGGGTTAATTAGAGCGTTGGGGAGGGATTTGGGGATTTTGGGGAAAAGTTCCATAAAAACACTATATGTTGTGTCTCGTGGAGATGTCTGACGCTAGGTGTAGGTGACGCAGGGCCGACGGGTCAACGAGATTTTCCAAGTTTTTTCTTTTTTCTTTTTTTCTCTTTAGGGGCGCAAAATCTTCGGATGATTGAGAAGCCATTTTCGGACTCTTGCACCTCCCGCGCAAGAGGAAGCGGTACCACGAATGAATTAAAAAAGAGAAAAAGATTGCTCCGCCAGAGAGGACTTGGGAGCCCCTTTTTTACTGACTTCGCAAGGACACTCCTCGACCTGACACCAAGGCAAGAGCCTCCCCGACCAGAAAGAGCGATCCGGCAAGCAAAACAGGGACTTGAGAGGAGGGGGAGGATGTCTCCACAAGCTTGAGAGCCTCCGCAAGGGAGGAGAAAACATGCACTGGAGGAGAAAAATCACCCGCAAATCGGGCTAATATTTCCGGATCCATGGAGCGAGAGGATGCAACCGGGACGAGATAAATCTCGCTGGCGATCGGCGAGAGAATCCTCAAGATTGTTGCGGGATCTTTGTCTGCAAGAGCCCCGAAGATCAATCGGCAGCGCTCTTGGGCGAACTCTTCACGCCAAACAGCCACGAGTTGACGGGCCGCATGCACATTGTGGGCTCCATCAAGAATCAACCCTTCTGTCCCCAAACGCTGGAAGCGTCCCGGCCATGTGACTCCGGCAACCCCGAGCGCCCCAACCTCCGGAGCAATCTGGAATCCTGCAATCTCGAGCAATCTTAGGGCCGTGGCGGCATTCCAACGTTGATGGGATCCCCTTAAACCCACGACGAGAGCCTCATCAAGGGCCTCCGTAACCCAATGACAGGGGACCCCTTGCTCCTGCGCAACTCGGGCAAGACTTTCCCGGACCTCCTCCTCCTGAGGCGCAATGACCGCGGGAATACCGGTTCGGAAGATTCCGGCCTTTTCCCGGGCGATTTCCGGGAGGCTTTCTCCCAGCCACTCGGTGTGATCGAGTCCGATCGGGGTGATTGCGCAGGCCAACTTCGGAGCCGTGTTGGTGGCATCCAATCGCCCGCCCAAACCGGTCTCCAGAACCACGATCTCACAACCCTCCTTGGCAAAGTATTCAAAGGCAAGTGCGGTCACGAGCTCGAAGAATGTCGGTTGATCTGCCTCACCCCACCCTCCTGTTACCTTGCGAAGCCCAAGAATCCCCTCTTCCAAAGCCGTGGAGTTGGCATTCTTGCCATTCACTCTGATTCTTTCGGAGAAATCAACCAGGTGAGGCGACGTATAGAGGCCTGTCCGGTAGCCGGCGGCCCTAAGCACAGACTCACTCAATGCACAGACCGACCCTTTGCCGTTTGTTCCCGCGACATGCAGACAGCGGAGCCGCTGCTCGGGGTTCCCCATTGCCTTGAGAAGCCGCTCCATCCTCTGCAACCCGGGAACAACGCCCCGGGATTGGGTGGACATCAACCAATCGATCGGGGAGGAATCAAGGGCCATGCGTAAACCTGAAGAATGAAACCTGAAACCTGAATGCTACGGAAATCAGTCCTCTGCGAAACAGCCGCCACGATGTCGCGAACCTCAAAGGATTCTAAAGGCTCAAAAAGGTGACAGCTGAAATGCTTCATCTTTCCGCCTACAAGTCTCATCCCTCGTCCCTTATTTTCCCCATCAGGTTCCCTAGGATCGTGATGATCGTTTCACGTATTTTGGCCCGTGGGACAATCTCATCGACAAGACCGTGTTCCAAAAGGAACTCGGCGGTCTGAAACCCATCGGGAAGCTCCTGGTGGGTCGTCTCGCGGATAACCCTTGGGCCGGCAAAGCCGATCATGCTCCGCGGTTCGGCAAGCGTGATATCCCCGAGTGTGGCAAAACTGGCCATGACCCCCGCTGTCGTCGGATTTGTCAGCACGGCAATATAGGGGAGACCGGCTTCGGCATGACGCGCCAGAGCCCCGCTTGTCTTGGCCATCTGCATCAGCGATAGCATCCCCTCATACATGCGGGCACCACCCGAGGCGCAGAAAATGATGACGGGGCTCTTGGCCTTGGTGGCCGCCTCGATGGTACGTGTAATCTTCTCCCCGACCACGGATCCCATGGTGGCGGCTAGGAAGGAAAAATCCATCACCGCCAATCCGATCCTATGCCCGCCCACCCGCGCCGATCCGGAGATCACGGCGTCGGTCAGACCGGTTTTCTGACGATAGGTCTTGAGGCGCTCTTCATAGGTCGCAACCCCTTTGAATCCAAGAGGATCCACCGAAAACATGGCCGCATCAGACTCCTCAAAGCTTTCCTCATCGACCAAGATCCCGATACGTTCCCAAGCCCCCATGCTGAAATGGTACTCACATTTCGGGCAGACACGGAGATTTTCCTCGATGGCGAGTTGATGGATCATTTCCGAACATCCCGGACATTTCGTCCAAAGACCTTCCGGCATCTCACGCTTTTTTTTGTCCAAAAACTTGAGGGTGGGCTTTTTGAAAATCGTCATCTTCCCTTGATTCTGCAACAAAGTCCCCGCCCATGGGAAGACTTACGCGAAGGATTATGGGCAGGTTGAACCGCCACTTGCAGTGTGAAACAACCTACCCCCTGGCGATCGTGACTGCACAGACCTCTGATGCACCGCCCTCCATTAGGATGGCTGCGCAGGCATCGAGTGTCGTCCCCGTGGTCGCCACATCGTCCACAAGAAGAAAGGATGCATCGGCACTGGGAGGACGACGGAGTGAAAAGGCCCCTTTGAGATTTTGCAGGCGTGCGGAACGGTCAAACCCCGCTTGGGGAGCGGTGGCACGATTTCTCTTTAACAAGCGGCGCACAGGTATCCCGAGGCGTTTTGCAAGCGATCCTGCCAGAAGATCCGACTGATTAAACTCCCTCTCCCGTTCACGCAGGGGATGAAGCGGCACCGGGACGACAGCGTCAAACTTCTTTCCAGCCAACCTCGTATCATCGAGTGCCGGAAGCATCAGTTGGGAGAGGATTGGCAACAGGCTTTGATCCCGTCCGTATTTGAAACGCTGGATTAATTCCTGAACCAGTCCTTCAAACCGGCAGGCCGCAACGATCGTTGTGAGATGCCATCTCCTTCCCTCGCAATTGGAGCATTGGAAGAGACCTTGCATCGGATGCGAACAGACGGGACACCGACACTCCGGTGGGGCGGGAATGCGTGCTTGGCATGCCTTGCAAAGGAAAAAATCGCAACCCACAGTTCCTGGCTTGCCTCTTTGTTCACCGTTATGATCCAAGCGGCAACCGCATCCACCGCAATGCTCGGGATAAATGAGTGAGAGGATCCCGGAAACCCCCTCCCGGATCAGAACGGTGAGCGGGATCCTTTTAACATCGACCCCTTTCATTACCCGTGGATTTTTTCGTACCGAAGAGGTTGACGGCGTGTTCTGAAAAGCAGACCTGCAAGACATCCGGTCAGTACAAGCGCCCCCATCGGGAACAATCCAATGGGTACCATCCCATTGCACTGGGGAGGTCCGATAAAAGGCAGGTATTTGGTCGAGGGAATGGCCGTGAAGCCCGAGACGACATTTAGTGCCTGCTGACTGAAAATGAAGAGGCCGTGCAATCCGATGGATGCCCAAAGCGAACCCGTCCTGATGGTCAACCAAGCCAGAATCACACCGGCCGTAAAGAGAGTCATGAGGGACCAGATCAAGATCCTCCAAGGGGGCAATGCACCGCCGATCGCACTCAATTGCTGGAGACCGCTCCACCAGGACGGAACCGTGTGGATACCTGATACGGAGGGTGGAATGTTCAGGAAATGAACCAAAGCAAAGACTAGGGAGGAGAAGATGATTGCAGCCAGGGGGGACATTGCCTGGCGGAAAAACCCGAGCAGGATTCCCCTGAAAAGGAACTCCTCGATCGTTGCGACCGCCACGCCTGTCAGGATGATCTTAGGAAGGAAATGCAGGATCAACTGGGGAAACTGATACCTCATGGTGAAGGCACCCGAAAGCAGAAGCATGGGCTCCAACAGAAGGCCACAGAACAGACCGCAAAGCATTCCCATTCCGAGGTCACTCAACGGATGCTCGTTCCTTGACAAACCAAACTCTTTCAACGACCTGATCCGCAGGGATCGGAGCAGCGGCCATAGAAGCAGAATTGCAGCCACCTGAAGACTCCGTGACAAATACCGGTGAAAAGGCATTCTTTGAATATCACCCACAAAGCCACCGCACCAGCCTGAGGGAACCTGCTGAAGAAGATGCCAGACACAGGGTGCCGCCAAGGCTCCTCCCAAGAGAACAACCACCAGATACAGAAAGATCTTCCCGAGGGAGCGCACACAGGGAAAACTAGCACCCCCATCCCCCAACACCAAGCACTGCCTGACTAGATGAGAAAAAAGAGCCCCAACGGAGGAACATAATGAGAGGATGTCATGAATGGATCGTGCGTGATGAGGACGGGGTCAAACGTGAGATCCGTGTCATCAAGGAGGCGAGTCTCTTTCGCTTTCAGACCAAGCGGACGGATGCCGAAATCTGGACCTACTTCGATAACAAGAAGAGCAAACCTTCCCCATCGGATGTTGAATCGCTGATTGAAGTGCTTGAGCGGAAATACCAACGCAAGCGCGCTCCTTACAGCGACCTCCAACTTGCAAAGAAAATGCTCTCGGATCTTCCCCGATGAAGGCAGACGGAGCACTCTGGAACACCCACGCACTCGCAGCGGCTGACCATCGTCATCTCTGGCATCCCTTTACCCAGCAGCAGGAATGGTGCGGTGAGGAACCCCTGGTGATCGTCTCGGGGTCGGGAGCCACGCTTGCCGACAGCCATGGCAGGAGCTACATCGACGGAAACAGCTCCATCTGGACCAATATTCATGGTCACTGTCATCCCCGGATTGTCGGTGCCGTCTCGCGGCAGTTGTCCACGCTTGACCACACCTCCTTCCTCGGCACCACGCACCCTCTGGCCATTGAGCTAGCCTCCAGACTTCTTGCTCTCCTGCCCGGGTCACCACTGACTCGCGTCTTCTACTCCGACAATGGTTCCACTGCGGTGGAAGCGGCCCTGAAAATGTCACTTCAATACTGGCAACTCCGGGACCAACCCGAGCGGTGTCGATTCGTAAGCTTCAGCAACGCCTACCATGGGGATACCGCAGGTGCGGCCAGCCTCGGCGGGATTCCGACCTTCTTCGATCGCTTTGCCGGACTGCACTTTTCCGTGGAGCATGTTGCGGATTTTACGGCATTGGAGGCTCGGGTTGGAGGGAATGATCTGGCCGCAGTCATCATCGAACCCCTGATCCAAGGCGCGGCGGGCATGAGACTCTGGCCCGAGGGAATGCTTCGCTCCCTGCGGGAATTCTGTGACAGGACAGGCGCCCTTCTTATCTTTGACGAGGTCATGACAGGTTTCGGCAGGACCGGAAGTATGTTTGCATGCCAGCAGGAGGGCGTGACTCCCGATCTTCTCTGCGTGGCCAAGGGAATCACCGGCGGAGTCCTTCCCTTGGCCGCAACCATGGTCACGGAAAAGATCTACTGGGCATTCCTCGGCACGATCGGAGAACAGAAAACCTTCTACTACGGGCACAGTTACACGGCCAACCCACCCGCCTGTGCCGCTGCACTGGCAAGCCTTGATCTCTTTGAGGAGGAAAAAACCTTGGAGATCCTTCAGAAGAAAATCGCCTATCTTGCGCGATGCCTTGATGCCCTGCGCTCACTCCCCTTTGTGGCGGAAATCCGCCAATGCGGCTTCATCGCCGGGATTGAACTGATGCAGGATCCTGAAAAAAATACGCCCTTCTCATGGCAGGATCAGATCGGGGCGAAGGTCTGCAAGGCTGCAAGATCACATGGATTGCTCACCCGACCCGTCCGCGACACCATCGTCCTCATGCCACCCCTCTGCACCACGGAGCGGGAGATTGAAATCGCCGTCACTGCAATCTTCAAGGCGATTTTGGAGGTGTGTTGATGATCCTTGTTTTTGAAAACACCCTTCGGGATAGGCTATCGATGGATTTTCTCTAAAAAACCTTTAGAAGGAAGAAATGCCATCTCAACCCAATCACTGGCTCGTCAAATCAGAACCCTCTGCCTACTCGTGGGCTGATCTCGTGAGTGATGGGAAGACCTCCTGGACCGGCGTCCGGAACTTCCAGGCCCGGAACAACCTTAGAGCCATGAAAAAGGGAGATTTCGTCTTCTTCTACCAGAGTGTGACGACTCCGGCAGTGATGGGGATCTCCAAGGTCCTCAAAGAGGCTTATCCCGATCCAACTGCAAGCGAGGGTGACTGGAGTTGTGTCGATCTTGAGCATGTAGAACCGCTCACCACCCCCGTGACACTTGCCTCCATCAAGGCAGACCCAACACTCAGTGAGATTGCCCTCATCAAGCAATCCCGCCTGAGCGTCATGCCGGTCACCAAGCAAGAATACGAAAGGATCCTGAAAATGGGCGAAAAGAACTGATTACTATCGGGACATCGGCCCATCATTAGCATTTAAAAATAAAAGCTCAGCGACTTTTAGCTCTCGGAGCCTCTGCGGGAAACCTTCCCAATTCCAAATCGATCCTGCTGATATCCGGGCACTATTCGTCCAGGACAGCCAGATCACTCGCGGTGACACGCAGGACCTCTTCCAGTGAGGTCTGCCCCAAGGAGGCCTTGCGCCATCCATCCTTTCGAAGGGTGACCATCCCGTCCGCAAGAGCCTGCTCGGCAAGATCACTCCCAGTAGCCCGTCGCTGAATGAGTTCCTGGAGGGCTGGGGTCATGAGGCAGATCTCCATGATGGCGATCCGTCCCGAGTAACCGCTTCCCCGGCAGTGCTGACAACCGACCGGTTGGCGGAGACCTTCAGCCATCTCAAGGGGGAATCCGATCCGGATCAACTCGTCGTGAGTCATCTCCGTCGGCTTGGAGCATTTTGGGCAGAGTTTCCGGACGAGTCGTTGTGCCAGGAAAGCCCTGACGGAGGAACCCACCAGGAAGGGCTCGACCCCCATGTCGAGCAGACGGGTAATGCCGCCCACTGCATCATTCGTGTGAAGTGTACTGAAGACGAGGTGTCCCGTGAGGGCTGCCCTGATTGCGATATCGACCGTCTCAACGTCGCGCATCTCACCAACCATGATCACGTTGGGGTCGCCCCGAAGAATACTGCGGAGCGCATTGGCAAAGGTCAGGTCGATCTCTGGCTTCACCGCGATCTGGATGACTCCATCGATCTTATGCTCGACCGGGTCCTCGATCGTGACGATACGTCGCTCCTTGACATTGAGTGAACTCAGAAAGGTGTAGAGCGAGGTGCTCTTGCCGCAACCGGTGGGTCCGGTGACCAGCACGATGCCATTGGGCATGGAGATCAGGGTGCGGATCTTCTTCTCTATGGCAGGTTCCAGTCCGAGTCTGGCGAAGTCAAAATGCTCCTGACCGAGGAGTCGGAGGCTGACATTCTCGCCGTGTACACAAGGGATCGTAGCCACACGCACGTCAATCGCACGACCCTTGTCCTCAAGCGCGATACGCCCATCCTGGGGGAGTCGGCGCTCCGCAATATCGAGGGAGGCCATGATTTTAAGCCGTGAGATCACAGAGTCCTGAAGGACCCGGATCTGGGGAGGGACGGAGGCCTCGTGGAGGACTCCGTCGATCCGATAACGGATACGCAGATCATGTCCCAGTGGTTCGAAGTGGATGTCTGTCGCTCCCTGATGAAGCCCCTCGCGCAAGATCTGATTCACGAACTTCATGACGGAGGCTTCAGGATCCTCATCATCCAGAACATTCACCTCCTCCTTCTCGACCACAACCTCCATGTCACGTCCTTCAAGCAACTCCTCGAAGGTCTCCGCTCCAACTCCGTAGGCGGATTTGACGGCTTCAATAAGCCTGCGGCGCGTCGTCATCACGAACCTGACGGGACCCGGGTGGTGGTGGGATACGGCCTGCCAGGCAGCATGGTCAAAGGGATCCCAGATGAGGACGGCCATTTCATTCGCCCTGCCATCGCCCGGATTCTCGGGCAACATCTGAAACCCGAGGGCGAGGCGGGCGGGAAAGAGGGCTCGCACATTCTCCAATGGGGCGACCTCGCTCTCTTCCCTCCACTCCATGCCGAGTTCAAGGGCCAACTCCCTGAGAAAATCCATTTCCGGAACGGATTCCGTTGAAAGGACAGCCCCCACGGGTGACTGCTGGGAGAAAGCCGCGCGGACAAGCACCTCCCTCAGCGCATCGGGATCCTGACAACCTGCCTTGGATGCCGCCGAGAGCAGAATCTCCGCAAGCCCGGAGACGGGTGAGGAGGTGAGAGCGGCTTCAGGCATCCTCCAACTATCAACCCGAATGCTTCCACTGCAAGCGAAACGCTTCGGAACTCACCATGAAAACTCCCTGCAAAGAGTGAAACAACTCGTCGGCTCCCCCCTGGGATCACTCCTCCAGAACGTTCACCAAGGAGAGGGGATGCTCGGGATCGAACGTGGAGGTTACGGTTGAATTGCTCGTTTGGGAAACCGAAGGGTCAGTTACGGCAATGGGTGCAGAAGTTTGTCCCTGATCCTGCACAAGCAACGGTGTCAACAAGAGAAGGAATAACACTGCAACTGAAGTGCGGCTCAATGAGGCCGACTGATGCGACAAGAGAGGCTTTTCATTCATGGGAGGACATCCACCCTAGAAATTATCAGTCGCGTTTCGAGGCATCCTGCCCACCATTCTTATTTTTCTCCCAGAATGAGCTTCAGATTCCTGACGGAATCAAAATTCTCCACCGCCGTGGATCGAGCCAATCTTGAAAGACGATCCCAGTCACCCAGGACCTGAAGGGAGGCCTCGACGGACTCCTCCAAGGAACGAACGAAGAGCATTCCCGAGTCGGTTGGTAAAAAGCGTTCGGCACCGGTTGGCTCCGTCACCACGGGACGCCCCAGGGCAAGGAAGGCAGCGGCACGATCGCTGAGCCATCCGCTCCCCATGATCGCTTCGAGCTTCACTGCGGTAAACTCTGCAGTCGCTCCCGCCAAGTAGCGGTAGTAGGCGGCGGGGGTCCGGGTCAACGCATGGGGAGTGGCGACCCTCCAACCCAGCGAGCGGAGTCGCTCCCGCTCGGGATCGTCGGGATTGAGGTTCATCGCCAACTCGAAGGTGGCATCACCCACTCTTTTGGGAAGATCCAGATAGGGGGCGAAGGCCGCCTGCTTCGAGTAGTCGCGCCACTCACCTCCGATCATGATACTTCCATCCCAATACCACTGCCCGATCGTCGTGAATCTCGGCTTTCCCTTGGGACGGGGTTGCGCTTTGAGAAGTTCCGTGTCGACCAGCGGGAAGTAGCTTTTCCATCTCACGATAGGCTTCGGTAACCGGACGTCGATGGAGTCCATGCAAAGGCCCACCGACCAGAACTCGTCGTGGCACGACTGACCCATCTCCATCTGATCCATCCAGTAGAGCACCTCCGTCGGATCGAGACTGCAGAGGAGCCTGCGCCCGAAAAGATTCACAAGAGGAGGCTTGAGTGAGTAACTGAGATTCAGAAGAAACGAGTGCGGAGCCAGATCCCTGAGCATGGCCGCAGACATCCCGTAGACTTTCATTCCGTCAAGGTGATGCTCTTCGGTTTCCTCATCGCACTGAGTTGGCCGGAGCAGGAGACAATACTCCAATCCGTAGAATGCCATCCGTCTTCGAAAAACCCGGATGCAGTATGCATCCTTAAGTGGGTCTCCGCTCTCCTGCAGCACCTCAAGCCAGACACCCCGGCGTCCCATGCGTTTGAGTCCGGTTAGGTATTGGAGGGGGACCGAAAAATTTCCCCCGCCCTCGGGATACTTTGCCGAGAATCCACAACCGACAAAAACGGGGGGAAGCAGCGTAGACATGAATCAGGAAATCAGGAAATCAGGAACTGATGGGGCATGAGGACCAACCCGCTTCACAGCGATCGTCATCGTTGCAAAATTCAGAATCATACCAGAGTCGACACCCACCGCCTTCATGTAAGAGCGCACGATAGAAAAATGAACTTTTTCCAATTCAGATACCGTCTTGAGTTCGACGACCTGACGGTTATCCACCAACAAATCCAAACGATGCTCCCCAACTAGACTTCCCTTGTAGAAAATTCCGACGACTTTCTGCCTCTCGAAGGGAATTTTCCGATCTGCGAGCTCAAGAGAAAGTGCCTCTTCATAGAACGATTCTAGAAAACCTGGACCCAAAGATTTGTGAACTTCAATGGCTGAATCAATGATTTGGGAGCTTAATGCTCTGTCCCCAAAAGAATCCCCATTTCCTGATTTCTTGATTTCCTGATGAATCATAAATCAGGGATAAACCTCTTTAAACCCCGGCTCGGTCCAGCAAGGACGCAAGCACCTTCTCCGCCTCGAAGACCTCGCGGGCAATCTCAAGCGCGGCATTGCTGTGCCGCTTGTAGTCGGATCGGATCGAGGCAACATGCTCCACGATCTCCTCCATGGTGGAGTAGGAGAGAAGACCCTCCCTCCCCCCGTAGTGTGCCGTGAATCCTGTCTCCTGAGTGATTACAGGGCGCCCTGCGGCCAGGTAGCAGGCGGTTCGGTCACTGAACCATCCGGTATTCAACCGGATATACTGATCCTTGGCGCAGGTGAACTCCCCCCTGGAGTTGACGATGTAATTCCGGTAGCCATTCCAGTCGACACTCAGATCGTGGGGCAGAACCAACCTCCAGTCATTCTTCTCAAAAAGATCCTGCTCCTCCTCCTTTTTGATATCGGTGGCCATCTCAAAAGCTTCCCCCGAGCGCTTTGGTGCCTCGACAAAGCGGAGGAACTCCAGCGACTTGCTCCAGAGATAGTTGGAATCCCTCCAGACGATATCTTTCTTACCGCTTGTGGACCAATTGCAGATGGTCGTGAAGAGGGCATGGGGATCGGGAGAGGGCGCCTGTCGGGTGGGACACCAGAGATCCGTCACAATGGGTTGTCGCGTCGGGAGCCATGGGAATCCATGGGTCGGGACCGCAAAGGCGGGAGTCCCGATATTCTCACCGAAGGTGAAGAGATGCCGGTGGGCTTTCAGATAATCGATGGTCTCGCTTTGCCCGAGGTCGATCTTGATCTGCTCGACGCCGGGATCACTCTCCACGTAGATGAGATGACGAAGGGATCGAAGTTCGTCGTTCATGTCGTGGGAACCGCAGATATTGAGGGCGCAGTCCGCCTCCCGGTAGAGCGTTTTCAGATCGGCAAAAGACATCCCTACGCTCTCGATCGGATCCTTGTAGCGCGCGCAGTAGGCCCATCGCCCCTCAAAGCCGTGCTCCTTGGCAAGCCTCGCGAGCGTGGCCGAAGCGTGGGAGTAATCGTCGGAAATGTTGAAGGCAACCGGATCGTAGGGGTAATTCAAGGTGTCCTCGACGTAGGTGACTTCGTGCCCGAGACGTTGAAGTCCGACGATGTAGTGGAGGTGTTGCCAGATGACCCCGGCGATGGGCATACCACCCATGAACCCAAGGACGATGATCTTTTTTTTCTTCATGATTGGGTGGTCGGGGCGTGTCCGGGGATCTCTTCGGGCATATGGGTTGCCGCCCTGTGGAGTCGGGCGTAGGAACCGTCGAGCGCCAGCAACTCCGCTCCCGTTCCCTGCTCGGCAATGCATCCCCTCTCCAGCAGCACGATACGTCCGAAGTGATGCACCGTGGAGAGTCGGTGCGTGATGATGAGCGTGGTGCGTCCGATCATCAGTTCCGAAATCGTCTCCATGATGGCCTTCTCGGTGGAGGGGTCCAGAGCCGAAGTGGGCTCGTCGAGAAGCAGGATCGGCGCGTTCTTTAGGAAGGCTCTGGCAATACCGATACGCTGACGCTGACCGACACTCAAGTGACCTCCGCGTTCCCCGACCGGCGTCTCGAATCCCTGAGGTTGGGCCATGATGAAATCATAGGCCTGCGCCCGCTTCGCCGCCTCGACGATCTCTGCCTCCGTGGCACCCTCGCGACCATAGGCGATATTCTCCCGGATACTGGTTGAAAAGAGGAGTGTGTCCTGCAGCACCATGCCGATCTGCGCACGAAGAGAGGACTTGGTCAGTGATCGCAGATCATGCCCGTCGAGTCGGACAATGCCCGCCGTGGGATCATAAAATCGGGGCACGAGACTCAGGAGCGTGCTCTTGCCCGCACCGGTGCCCCCCACAAAGGCAACCGTCTCCCCCGGGGCGATCGCCAGATCGACCCCTGTCAGCACAGGAGCCTTGGGGTCGTAGGCGAAGGAGACTCCGGCAAAGGTGATCTCCCCTTTGGCCGTGGTTAGGGTAACGGCATCCGGAGCATCCTTGGTCTCCTCCTCACGATCCAGGATCTCGAAGCAGCGTTGTGCTCCCGCAGCCGCTCCCTCAAGGGCCCAGGCGGTGTAGGTGAGTTGCTCAATGGGCTGATAAAGCGTCGCAAGGTAGGCCACGAAAACGAGGAGGTCACCCAGGCTCAGATGCCCCCGCATCACCTGCAACGACCCGGCACAATACATCACTGCGGATCCGAGCGCCATGAGCGTGCCAACCACAAGGGCACTCCTCATCGAGGTCAGATTGAGGCGGAAGTTGGCCTCGAGACTTCTCGTGGCATGCCTGACGAACTGCTCCACTTCGAACGACTCCCTTCCAAAGGCCTGCACCATCCGGATCGATCCGAGACCCTCCTGTGCCGAGGCGAGAAGATCACTCTCCCTCTCCTGAATCGTGGTGGACTCCCTGCGTATTCTGTCCCCGTAGTGCCGGATCGCCCAGACGACCGGCGGCAGGACCGCCATCGAGACGAGCGTCAGGAACCAATCCATCCGGAGCATGATGGCAAGGGCGCTGACCAGAGTCACCACGGCGCCGAAGATCGTCGCAAAACCCTTGTTGTAGATTGTCTGGATGGATTGGGAATCGTAGGCGACACGGAAGGAGGAGTCGCTACTGCGGCGGGCGTCGTGGAACTGAAGGGGCAAGGCCTGCAGGCAACTGTAGAGTTGGGTCCGCAGATGAAGAAGGGCTCGCAGTCCGATCCGGATCAGGAGCGCATTGGAGAGCATGTTGACCACGCCATACAGAAGGCTTAGTAAAACCAGCACAAGGCAGAGCCCGAGAACGGCACCCGTGGCGTTCGTCCAACCGAACCACCTGGCGATGAATTCCCGCGCCTGAAGCGTCCCGTGCGAGGTATCGAGCAATCCGTCGACGATGTATTTGAAAGGCCAGGGCTTGAGCAGATTGAATGCGATCCCCACCGACATCAACGCCACGGCCAGGATTGTCTGGCCGGAGTAGGCACGGAAATAGCGAAGCGTGCGGAGGTAAATGGACATGCCTTCCTCATGGCTAAGCGAAGTGGGCCTTCCCTTCAAGCCGCGTCGTATACCCCTGGAATCAAGACGGGAAATTGATCACGCCTGCACAGGACTCGAATTCGTCAAATTATAATGAACGAAGCGGAAGAACCCCCTGTCTCAATTAGTAGAAACACAAAACAGCAAACCATGAAAACACACGACAACAAAAAACAGTATATCACACTTGGCGACATGATCTCCGCAGTCTCCGACTACGCTCAAAACGAACGGGAGACCGTGGCGGCGATCCAAGATCTCTTTCGCAAAGGAAGCGTTGTCGCCAAGACACGCCACGGCAGCAAAAGACTGAAACTGGCCTAGGTAGTACAGGGGGTTTGAGGCTCCCTAAGATTCCCTAAGGCTCCCTAAGGGGTCCGGTGAATTGATCGCGGCTTTCTTCTCCCGTCCAATGCCTCGGCTATGGTTGGGAGGAGTTGGCCGCAAGGTTTCTGAAGGCCCCCCGACGAGGAAAAGAGACTTCCTTGACGAGGTTCTCCCGTTAAAGTGTGGCAATGATTGAACGCTACAGCCTTCCCAAGATGCGCTCCATTTGGACGGAGCAACGGAAACTCGAGATCTGGCTCGAGATCGAGACCTTGGCCTGCGAGGGTATGGCCGAAATGGGAATCGTCCCAAAAGAGGATGCAAAGACCATCCGGGAGAAGGGAGCCTTTCGTATCGCCGAGGTCCGCGAGATCGAGAAGCGGACCAATCACGATGTGATCGCCTTCCTGGAAGAGGTCGCCGTTCATGTCGGCGAGCCCGCCCGCTGGATCCACCGGGGTCTCACCTCCTCTGATCTGCTCGACACAACCCTCGCCGTCCAGATGGTCGAGTCAACCGACATCCTGCTCATGGACTTGGAGGATCTCCGTCAGTCCATTGCCCTTCGTGCCAAGGAGCACAAGTTCACCCCGATGATCGGCCGCAGTCATGGCATCCATGCAGAACCCGTCACCTTCGGCCTGAAGCTCGGCGTCATGTATGATGAGTTTGGCCGCGCCATTGAGCGCCTGAAGCAGACCCGGGAGCGTATCGCTTATGGCATGCTGAGTGGTGCTGTCGGAACCAACGCCCATCTGGACCCCAAGGTCGAGGCCTTCGTCTGTGAAAAGTTGGGCCTGAAGCCCGCCGCCATCTCCACCCAGATCATCCAGCGCGACCGTCATGCCGAGTTCATGACGACCCTGGCCCTGATCGGTTGCTCCATCGACTGCTGGGCCACTGAGTTCCGCCACCTCCAGCGCACCGAGGTCCTGGAAGTAGAGGAAGCCTTTGCCAAAGGACAGAAAGGTAGCTCCGCCATGCCTCACAAACGTAATCCGATCACCGGAGAGCGCCTCTGCGGACTGGCCCGCGTCCTGAGGGGCAATACCCAGACCGCCATGGAGAATGTCGCCCTCTGGCACGAACGCGACATCAGTCACTCCAGCGCCGAACGGATCATTCTGCCCGACTCCTGCACCCTGCTTGACTACATGCTGGTCCTGCTCACGCGCCTCGTCCGCGACCTGACCGTCTATCCAGAGCACATGGAGCGGAACATGGAACTCACCTTGGGACTTTATGGCAGTCAGGCCGTCCTTTTGGAACTCACCGACCGCGGCATGGCCCGCAAGAACGCCTATGAGGCTGTCCAACGAGCCGCCATGCGGACCTGGGCCGAGAAGATCCCCCTGCTTAAGACCCTCGGCGAGGAGGCAGAGGTCATGAGTCTCATCCCCGCCGGAGAGTTAGAGAAAATCTGCGCCCCTCAGAGGCACTTCACCCATGTGGAGTCGAGGCTGCGAGCTGTCGGAATTGAAGTCTAGGAACGCGTAGGAGAGGGCTGTTGCAGTTCTAGCTTTTTGCCTGACCGGCTTGCATCGACTCCACGCAAGGCTACTGCATACCATGCAGAAAACTAAGTGTTTTACTGAGCAATAAACACCCTTTATATCATACAGCAACATTCAAAAAGCCTCGATTGCTAACTTTTTAATCACCCCAACGAATGTCCCTAATACCCCAGAGCAAAGGCACCAAAAAAATAGTTTTCACATTCTTTGTGGTGCTGGTCCTTTTTTGTGGCCTTAGCGGCACCTATCTCTACTTCGATTGGAGGGGGTATCTGAAAGAATCCCGGAAGGATCTGATGTCTGATGCTCAATTAACTATGGCTGAAATCAGGATGTCACTCCTGAACTCCAAGATTCTCCTGCACCTCATCGCGCATCAAATCCAGTCACACAGACGTGACAACTTCGTCCTTGTCCAAGGGGAACAAAACAGCCCCGTCCCCCAGGCTGTTCTTGAATCAACCAGGGAAGAACTCAACCGCTACCATAAGCTGAACCACTTGGGCTTGACCATGGTGCTAGACCCGTCCGGGAAAGTCGTGGCTTGGACCGGCCCCAAGCAGCCCTCCCCCGCAGATTTATCCGACCGCTCTTTCTACAAGGAGATCAAGGCCGATGCCTTCAGACAATACTCCTTGGACACTCTTTCCAACTGGCAAGTCCCCAAGGGGTTGATCTATCAACTCGCCATTCCTGTCAGAAATCCCAATGGCGATCTTGCCTACATTCTCTGCCAGCAGATTAAAGCCTCAGATGCAATGCAAACTCTCCATGGGAAGATCACCTCAAAATACCGTATCGCGGTCAGGACGATCCATGGAGGGGTTCTCTCCCAGTATCCACTGCTTCCCATCACAAGCGATGCCCCCCGATACAATAAAAAAAACCACAAACTACCAAATACTCAGAAGTTTGAGTCCATGGTTTCTCGAATCCCTGGAGGGACCCAGGGGTTTAAGAAAACAACCTACGTGGCGTCCCTGAAAAGTGTGGAGTATGATCTCATCATTACCTCCATGGTTACCGAAAGGGAACTTCTCGAAGACTTCCTGCGGCATCAATGGCTCTTCTTCCCCGTATTCCTGCTGGTGATCATCCTGTTGACGGCTCTCTTTTACAACCTCAGCCTGCAGTCGCAGAGGTTGGAATCAGCCCTCTTTCAAGCGATCACCGATCCAATAACCGGTCTCAAAAACCGGAGGGGATCTGAAATTGAGTTTGCCCGGTTGGTGGATCACTCGATCAGGGAGAAGAAACCGCTCAGCTTCCTTTACATTGATATCGACCAATTCAAGTCGATCAACGACCTGTACGGACATGACAAGGGGGACGAAGTTCTCAAAGAAGTGGCAACCTGCATCCAAGCCATGGCAAAACGCCCCTTGGATGTATGCGGTCGCTGGGGAGGAGATGAATTCGTCCTGATATTGCCTGACACAGATAGCGATCAAGCGCTGGTGATCACCGATCAACTCAGGAATTGCGTGCACAGGATACAATTGGAAAAACTTAGCAACATTTCATCTGATATGATTACCATCTCCATAGGCATAGCATGCCTAGCGCGCGGAGAGGTTTTCACTTGCGAAGAACTGATTCAGCGGGCCGATCAGGCCTTGATCCGTACAAAGAAGGATGGGGGTGACTCCGTTCTCACGATTTAGCATCTATTTGATAAACACTTACCCATTGCATAGGAACGACTTAGTTTAACCACCAAGCCTAGCTGGTCTAAAAAACCAGCCAGCCAAAAACCTAACCAGCCACTGCATGCATGGCGACGCTCTGGTAGCGGTCACACTGAAAGTTCCCTTCGGGGAAGGCCGGATCCATGGAGGCTAGATCGACCGGACTAAGGAGGACATCCGGAGAGCCCAGATTCTCCTGAAGGCGATCCCGTTTGCTGGTGCCGATCGGGAGGACAATGTCCTTGGCCTGGACCAGAACCCAAGCGGTGGCAGGCTGCGCGGGGGTGCAGTTTTTCTTCTCGGAAAAATCGGCCAGGATCTCGACCTGAATAAGGTTGTGCCGGAGGGGCTCACCCATGAATCGGGGAAGTTCGAGCGGAAGTCGGAGATCCCCATGGCCCCGAAGCCGACTTTGGAGACAATTGTTCCGTGGCTACCGAGTTGGTGCTTCTTCATGGGATGGAGAGCGGGCAGGTGCTTTGAATCGGACATGAGGATATTGGTCAAGGAGGATTGGATTGTGGATGTTTTTCTCTCTTGTTTCTCGACAGAAGGGTGCCGGGAAGATACCAAATCATAGCTTCGACCTCTTTTTTTAGCGACCCATGGACACCGTCAAGATTCTCCACTTTCTCACCACCCCGTGGGTATTCCTGTTGTGGACCTCCTTCTTGAAGTCCTTCATCTTCTTGAATCTCACCATTATCGTCGTCTCGGTAACGGTCTTCGCGGAGCGTAAGGTCAGTGCTCTCATTCAGGATCGGGTCGGTCCAAACCGTGTCGGCATCCCGTTGACTCTCTTCGGAGCGAAGAAAGACTCCTTCTTCTGGGGTCTTGGCCAGATGGTGGCTGATCCCATCAAACTGCTGACCAAGGAAAATTTCGTTCCCGCCGGCGTGAACAAATTCTACTTCTGGTTGGCGCCGAAGTTGGTGATGATCCCACCGATCCTCATCCTGGCTGTTCTGCCTTTTGGAAGCACCCTCTTCGGCATCCCGATGACCATCGCCGAAATGAATGTCGGCGTGCTCTACATCTTCGCCATCTCGTCCCTCAGCGTGTATGGCATCACGCTCGCGGGCTGGGCCTCGAACTCAAAGTTCCCCTTCATCGGAGGTATCCGTTCCTCCTCCCAGATGATCTCCTATGAGCTGGCCCTTGGCCTCTCCGTGGTTCCGATCTTCATGATCTGCGGTTCACTGAACCTGAACGAGATCGTCGATTGGCAGATCAAGAACGGTTGGTTGGTCTCTCCCTACTGGCCAAAAGGTTTTGAGCTCTCTTTACTGCTCCATCCTTCCGACTTGATCCACGCCCTGGTTGCCGGGTTGAGTATCCAGCGCTTCGCCCTATGGATTCCCCTGCTCATCTCGTTCATCATTTTCTTGGTGGCCATCTTTGCCGAGACCAATCGCCTCCCCTTCGATCTTCCCGAGGCCGAGCAGGAACTTGTGGGTGGCTATCACACGGAATATGCCTCCATGAATTTCGCCCTCTTTTTTCTGGGTGAGTATGCGGCCATGTTTGCCGGATCTGGTGCGATCGTCTCCCTCTTCCTCGGTGGTTGGAGTTGTCCGCTGATCCCCGATGGCTCTCACGGATGGTTCTGGGGACTTGTGAATATCGGAGTCTTCTTCGTGAAAGTGTCCCTGATGCTCCTCTTTATGATCTGGGTGCGCTGGACTCTTCCACGCTTCCGCTACGACCAACTCATGAAGCTCGGATGGTTGGGCTTTTTCCCCATTGCCCTGGGAAACATCTTCCTAACGGCCCTGATCCTGGCGTTTATACACCATTGATATCGGATCCCTGATCATCCTTCATCATCCCAAACCTAACACCATGGCCATCATCGTCAACCGACCCAAACTCACGTTCGTGGAACGATGCTACCTCCCGTCGATCCTAGCTGGTCTTGCAATCACCTGGAAGCATCTCAAACGGGCGCTCTTCAAAAAGGGAATCGTCACAATGCAGTATCCCGAGGAGAAGTGGGATGCCAACATGCCCGAGTGGTATCGCGGTGCGCCCACCCTGGTCAGTGATGAACATGGCAAGGATCGTTGCGTCGCCTGCCAACTCTGCGAGTTCATTTGTCCGCCCCGGGCTATTACCATCAAACCGATGGAGATCCCGGAGGGAGATCAGTGGCGCAAGGTGGAGAAGCGCCCTGAGGAGTTCGACATCGACATGGCTCGCTGTATCTACTGCGGTCTCTGCGAGGAGGTCTGCCCCGAGCAGGCTATCTACCTCCGCAAGGATTACTCGATCACCGGTTTGAACCGTGCCGAAATGGTCCACGACAAGAAGACCCTCTACAAGTTGGGAGGGGTCATGAAGGGCCTGGTCTTCAAGTGGAACGAACTGAAGTAACCCTCCACCCGCAACCGACATGCTCCTAGCCTCTTACTGGTTCTTCTCAACATTGACGATTGCCTTTGGGGCCACCGCGATCCTCCTGCGAAATCCGGTCTCCTGTGCGATGAGCCTCGCAGTCTGCTTCATCAGCCTTGCGGCACTCTTCATTAGCCTGGATGCGACGCTCATCGGCATCATGCAGATTCTCGTCTACGCAGGCGCAGTGATGGTTCTCTTCCTTTTCATCATCATGCTTCTGGATTTGCGAATGGAAAAAAGCCGACGTCTGAATTTCGGGGCGACACTCGGGGGAGGACTGGTGATCGCCGCTTTTCTCTCCATGCTGACAAAGGTTATCCTCTCCGATCCCGAGTTCGCCAAACCGCTCCCCCCTCTTGCAGCCTCGGCACCGGACAATGTCCGGATGATCGGCATGACGCTTTTCCACTCCTACGCACTCCCCTTCGAGGCAATTGGAGTCCTGCTCCTCTCCGCCACGGTCGGGGTGATCGTCCTAAGTCGGCGCACCCTTCGCTGATGCCACGACCACTCCCTTGAGCCCATGCCAACACTAGCCAATTACCTGCTCGCCAGCGGAATTCTCTTCGCCATCGGACTCGGTGGCGTGATGCTCCGGCGCAGCATCATTATCATTTTCATGGGTCTTGAGATCATGCTCAATGCGGCAAACCTCTCTCTCATCGCCTTCTCACGATACGGATTGGTCGACGGCCATCAGATCTTTGACGCCCAGGTTCTGGTATTCTTCATCATCACGGTGGCGGCCGCGGAGGTCGCTGTCGGGCTTGCCATCATCGTCTCGCTCTACCGCGCGCGCCAGACCACCCATGTCGAGGACATCGACACCCTAAAATTCTGACCCTCTGTATCTTTTAGGAAACCTTTTTAACTGATGCAACTCTCCACCATCGCCTGGATCACTCTAGTCATACCGCTCATTGCTGCTGCATTGATCCTACTGGTCACTCGCGCTAACAAACCACTTGCAGCAGGGTTGGCCATTCTTTCCGTTCTGATCGCATTTATCGGAAGTTGGTTCATCTTTTGGCACGGTGTCAATGCCGACTATCTGGGCTTTGACTGGATCAATCTTGGCAAGACCTTCTCAATTCCTTTCTCCCTTCTGATAGATCCACTCAGTCGCACGATGTTTGTCGTGGTGACTACCGTTGCACTGCTCGTGTTTATCTACTCCATCGGTTATATGAGGGATGAGGAGGGCTACAGCCGCTACTTTGCAGGACTGGCGCTTTTCCTTTTCTCAATGCTCGGCATCGTCCTGGCAAACAACTTGGTGATGATGTATATTTTTTGGGAACTGGTCGGCGTCAGCTCCTACATTCTGATCGGCCATTTCTATACAAAGGATTCGGCTGCTGATGCCGCCAAACAGGCATTCATTGTCAATCGGGTGGGAGATTTCGGATTTCTGCTTGGCATTCTTCTCTTCTGGATTTCTACCGGCACATTTCTCATATCGCCCCTGAATTCATCGGCAGGTCTCTTTGTCGAACATCCGGGTTTACTTGCTCTGGCATGCGTCCTGATCTTTTGTGGAACGGTCGGAAAGTCATCACAGTTCCCTCTTCATGTCTGGTTACCAAATTCGATGGAGGGTCCGACACCGGTTTCGTCACTCCTGCATGCGGCCACGATGGTGGCGGCAGGTGTCTTTCTCTTGGCTAGGATCTTCCCGATTCTATCCACCTCGCCGCAGGCCTGTGAGATCGTGGCCTGGATTGGTGCTATCTCTGCAACTGGGGCAGGCTTCATCGCCATCCAGCAGGATGATATCAAGCGCATCCTCGCTTATTCTACAATTTCCCAACTCGGTTACATGGTTGCGGCGGCAGGACTGGCCGTTTCAGCGGCCCTCCCGATGTTCCATCTCTTTACGCATGCTTTCTTCAAATGTCTCCTTTTCCTGACAGCCGGCTCGGTCATTGTCGGGATGCACCATGAGCAGAACATCTGGAAGATGGGCGGTCTGATGAAAAAGATGCCCTTCACTTTCCTCGCTTACTGTTGCGGAATGCTGGCCCTTTCAGGATGCCCATTCTTCAGCGGACACTACAGCAAGGACCTGATCATGGCCTGTTCTTGGGAACATCATCGTGCCATTTTCTGGGTTCTCGTGATTGGAGCGGCGTTGACCCCATTTTACATGACCCGGCAGGCGTTGGTTGTTTTCTTCGGAAAACCACGCTCGGAACATTCGGAAAAAGCACATGAGTCCCCATGGGTCATGGTTGTGCCTATGCTTCTCCTTGCAGTTCCGGCCGTATGTGCAGGCTATCCGGTGGTGAAGAATTTTTTCTTCAAAGACATAGGATCACTGGCAGAACCGGAAATTCCTCCCTATGTCGACCAAGTCTTCCTAGCCGCTTTCCTGCTGGGAATCCTTGGTGCTTTTGCAATTTACCGAAATGTGGCTAAGGACCCGCTTCGGATTCCTTTCTTTGCACAACGCTTCTATCTTGATGACCTTTACGATTGGATTGTGCGCGTCATCCAAGGTGGCTTTGCAAGGATCTGCTCGTTCGTTGATCGTTGGTTTATCGACGGAATCCTTGTCCGGGGTAGCGCCACGCTAGTCTGGTCGATCGGTTTTGCATTGCGCTTCCTTCAATTGGGCAACATCCAAGCCTACGCCTTTTTCTTCGGTGCGGGTGTAATTGGTCTGATCTACCTGATCCTCAACGTGCGCTAATTTCCCATCTGATATGAGCCCACTCCTTTTACTGATCCTTCTGCCACTTGCGGCCTCCCTGCTCATTATGGTGGGCGCCAACCCCAGGCGCACCGCCCTCGGCGCGGCACTCCTGAATCTCGTCCTCTCGGTCCTTCTCTTCGCCCGATACGACCTTCACGCCGGCGGTTGGCAATTCGTCTCCGAGTGGCATGTATTGCCGAATCTGGGTATCAACCTGAGCCTGGGAGCCGATGGTCTCAGCCTTACGATGCTCTTGCTCTCGACACTCGTCACCTTCTCGGCTCTCTGGATTGCACCCAGGATCGAGAAACGGGAAGGTCTTTATTACATCTGCCTTCTGTTCATTTCGGCCGGCGTCATTGGTGCCTTTTCAACGCTTGACGTCTTTTTCCTCTATTCCTTCCACGAACTGGCCCTGATCCCGACCTTCATCCTGATCGGTGTCTGGGGTTCGGGTGACCGCCAAGCCGCCGCCTGGAAAGCAACCATCTATCTTGGTGCGGCAAGTTTCGTTCTCCTGGTGGGCTTGATCGCTCTCTATCTCAGCCTACCCTCCGGAATAAGGACTTTCGATCTCCGCCAACTTGACCAACTCGCCGCTGCCGGAACGTTTCATCCCGCCTCCTGGATCTACCTTCTCCTGCTCGTTGGTTTCGGAACCCTTGTTTCGCTCTTCCCCTTCCATTCCTGGGCTCCTCCAGCGTATGCCTGCGCCCCGACTCCTGCGGCCATGCTGCACTCCGGAGTGCTCAAGAAATTCGGCCTCTACGGTCTTATCAGAATCTGTCTCCCTCTCTTTCCTGAGGCCATGCAGCAGTTCAGCTTGCTCCTGGTGTTGATGTTGATCGGTAACATCCTCTACATCGGCTACGTCACCGTGGCCCAAAAACGCCTCGACTGGACGATCGGGTATTCCAGCGTCATGCACATGGGCTATATCTTCCTGGGACTTGCCTCACTGACGGTCATCGGCGTCCATGGCGCCGCCCTCCTGATGTTCGCTCACGGCCTCTCGGTAGCCGCCGCCTTCGCCCTCTGCGGCGAGATCAGGCGCAGGACAGGGACTCTTGACTACTCGGAACTCGGCGGTATCGGCAAGGTCACCCCCGTGCTTGGTCTTCTTTTCGGCTTTGCCGCCATGGCATCGGTGGGACTTCCGGGCTTTGCGAACTTTGCGGGTGAGATCCTTGTCTTTTTCGGGGCGACATTCTCTTCGATCTATGGGCCTGCCATGATCCTGGCCGTCATCGTCGGCGTCTGGGGAGTGGTCGTCTCAGCAATCTATATGCTCCGTGCATACCGCAGTGTTTTCTGGGGACCGATCGCGGCGCGTTGGGAAACACTCACCGACATAACACCCACTGCGAAGTGGAGTGTGATCCTTCTCCTTGTGCCGCTCATGATCGCCGGGTTCTACCCGCAGTTCATCCTGAATATGGTCGGCACCATCATCCCTCGTTGAACCCTGACCAACCCGAGTTGATTAAAATCCCGTGAACACCATTTTTCTAGAATTCGCTGTTGTTGGTCTGGGTATCGTTCTCCTGCTTGCGGAGGCATTCGTTGACCGCACGAACAAGGATTATCTTGCCTACCTCGGTTCGGCCGGATTGTTTGTGATCCTGCTTCTGAGTTTCCTTCCCATACAGGGCCCTGCGCCGGGGAGTTCGGATGCCGCCTTCATCACCTCGGATATCCTCTCGGTCTTCTTCACCCGATTCCTGCTCATTACCACGATTATTGTTCTGCTGATGGCTCCCGGGTTCAAGCCGGTACTCGCCCGTTACCTTCCTGCGGAGCGCGAGGGAGCCGGAGTCGGTGAATTCACCATCCTTCCCCTCTTTGTGTGTGCGGGACTCATGTGGATGGTCTCCTCCATCGACTTCATCATGATCTTTGTGGCGTTGGAACTCGCCACGATCACACTCTATGTCCTCTCGACCTATCTTAGGCAGAACAACGCCAGCCTCGAAGCCGGTACCAAGTTCCTGATTCTCGGCGCACTCTCCACGGGATTCTTTGTCTATGGGATCACCTGGATCTTCGGTGTCACCGGAACGACCAACATCACGGCCCTCCCGCACGCCATCTCCCTGCTGCCGGAATCAAGCATTCTGCCGCTTCTCTTGGGTATCGCCCTGATTCTCGTCTCCCTGAGTTTCAAAATCGGTGCATTCCCCTTTCAGTTCTGGGTTCCAGATGTCTATCAGGGTGCACCCACACCGGTCAGTGCCTATCTGTCCGTAGCCTCGAAAGCCGCCGGATTCGTCGTTCTCCTGAGACTCCTCCTCGCCCTTGAGACGGTTCCGGTAGTCGCTCACAAACTTTATGCGGTGATCACCCTGCTTGCGGGCGTGACGCTGATCTTCGGCAATCTGGCCGCCATCCCGCAGACGAACTTGAAGCGCCTGTTGGGTTATTCGAGTGTTGCTCATGCAGGATATCTGCTCATGGGTGTCGCAAGCCTTGGATCCCTGATGGCGATTCCGGCCATCGGGCTTTACTTCGCCGCCTACTTGGCCATGACCCTCCTCTCCTTCGTCGTCCTGATGGTGGTTGCCGAGGCCACGGGCGGTGATGAGATCTCCAGGTTCAACGGGCTTTCCCAACGCTCCCCGCTTCTGGCCGGAGCTATGTTGCTTGCCATGGCCTCCTTGGCCGGAATCCCCTTCACCGCCGGATTCGTCGGGAAGTTCATGATCTTTGAAGTTGCCCTTAAGCAGGGCCATTTCGGTCTGGTCGCAATCGGATGTGTCACGGTGGCGGCCGGTTTCTACTACTATTTCAAGGTCGCACGGGCCATGTATTGGCAGCAACCTACGGAGGAAACTGCGATCCCTGTATCGATGACGGTCAGGATTCTGATTGCCGTGCTGGGTGCAGGGATTCTCGCCATCGGGATTTATCCCGGTCCCATTCTGGCCGCCCTTCGATAGGGTGCCAGGGGTAGAGCGCTAGAGGTAGGGAATTAGCGGCAAGGCAAACACTGAAAGCACTCCTCGGGAAGAGGAGGGGAAAAAACCAACGAATCTTGAGCAAGATCAGCCAACTGCTCCTCAGGAGTTTCCGCTGTGTTGAGTCTTTGGAGTATCAGCCGGGCCCCCACCTCAATTTTCTCATCGGGGAAAACGCCCAAGGGAAGACTTCCATTCTGGAGGCTGTCTGCGTTCTCCTTCGACTGAAATCCCCAAGGACGGCCAATCTTGCAGAAATGGTACGCTTCGGCGGGAGCGGGTTTGGCCTTGAGGGCCTTCTGGAAGATGAGAGGAATGGTTTTCTTAAGAAGTCACAACCCAGCCTCCGGGGCAATGTCACAGGATCAAACGGAACCATGGGAATCATGGAGTCGGACGGAACACCCAACAGGTTTCGCCTTGCCCTCTCCTGCACCCCTCCGGATAGAGTTCTGCGAATTGATGGAGTGCCCCAATCCTCATCCTCCGAGTATCTCTCAAAGGCACGGATTGTCTGGTTCGGAATCGATGATCTCTCCTTGGTAAACGGATCTGCCGAACTTAGGCGAAAGCTTCTGGACAGCATCGGACTCCAGATTGAGGGAAACTATGGCCGCGATCTGAAAACTTATGACAGGGCTCTAAGATCCAGGAATCTCCTCCTGCGCGAGGGCAGGCCACGTAACGAGATTGAGGCCTACGACAGACCTTTGACCCAAGCTGGTGAAGGCCTGATGGCCGCCCGGCGGAAAATCGTGTCTGATTTGGCGCAGCTCGCTCAGGATTCCTGCATCTCAATCTCCGGTGAGGCTCTCGGGATCAACTACCTCCCCGGAGCGGACGCCCCCCTCCTCGAGGCCTTGGAAAGGAGCCGCAGTGAGGAAATCCGCCTCCGCCAGACCCGGGTCGGCCCACAACGAGATGATGTCGGGATTGAGCTCAACGGGATCCCCTCGGCACCCTTTGCCTCCGAGGGTCAACGTCGAACGGTTGCGCTCTCCTTAAAACTCGCGGTTTCCTCCCTTCTGACCCGTGAGAACGGGGTTCCGCCACTCCTCTTGCTGGATGATATCTTTGGGGAACTCGATCAGGGACGCAGGGATGCACTGCTCAAAGGGATGCCTCATGGTTCCCAGGCATTTCTCAGCACCACGGATCTCTCCGGAATCATCCCACCCGGGGACTGCGTGATCCACAGGATGGAGCGGGGAACCCCCACCCGGATAAGCTGAAATGATCTGAGAAAACCTCTGGAATGGATGCTTTGGAAAGCGCCATCCTTGATTGATCTTGGGGATCGACTAAGATTTGAGAGACGATGCCTATACGAAGCACCTTGAGACTCATGAGATATCTCCTGATACCGTGGGCCCTTCTTGTTGGACCTGAAGTCCTTCAGGCTGCGGCAACCAATACACCGATCCAGTCATTGAATCCCCTTTCTTCACTCGCCACGAAGACGGCACCCGAAACCCTCTCAAAGTTGATCACCTCGGGGGGCCTGGTGATGATCCCTCTGATCATTCTCTCGATCGTTACCCTGGCTCTAATTCTTCTCTATCTTGTGACGCTGAGGCGCAGCGTGGTGGCAGGTTCGCGGTATATGACGACTGCGGAAACCCTGCTTGCAAAGGGCGACCTGATGGGCCTTTTGGCGATCTCCAACCGTCACCGTGACATTGTTGCCTCCCTCATGACCAGGACACTGGAATTTCTCGCCCGGAACCCCACAGCCACAGATGACCAACTCCGGGAAATCGCCCAGACGGAGGGAAGTCGCGAGGCCTCCCTCCTCAACCAACGCGTGGCATGGCTTGCGGATATCGCAACCATCGCCCCCATGCTCGGTCTTCTTGGAACCGTTTTCGGGATGATCCGATCCTTCAGCGTGATGGCCAACGATGTGGCCGCCTCCCGCCCGATGCTGCTGGCTGAAGGGGTTGCCGAGGCCCTCGTGGCCACTGCGGCGGGATTGATCGTTGGAATTCCGGCCATGGCCGCCTACGCATGGTTCCGCGGCAGGGTTCAGGAAATGATCTCTGAAATGGAGGGAGCCACGGCTCTCCTGCTGGTCAAGTTACTCATCTCACGGAAAAAGACTCCGTAAATCCCAGCCACCAGGCCAAACCGTGAATTTCCGAGCACGCACCCAACCGGAGCAGAGGGGCTTTCTGATCGCCCCGATGGTGGACATCCTGTTGGTGCTTCTGGGTTTTTTCATGCTGACCTGGAGCTTCGCGAGACAGGAACGGGAACTTGATGTGCAGATGCCCTCGGCGGGAGAGGCCAAGGAACAGCGGGCGTCCGTGGGCGAGGTCATCATCAACGTTAAGGCCGATGGCGAACTGGTCATGAACCGGCGAACGATGAGCCCCGACGAACTTCTTGAAGCGCTTGGCAAAGTGGCGGCCCTGTATCCCGATCAGGCCGTCGTGCTCCGGGGAGATCAGCGCGTCGATTACGGGCACATCGTGAGCACTCTCGACCTCTGCCGCCGCGCCAATATCTGGAACGTGGCTTTTGCAACATCCGCTCCCGAAAACAATCAAACCCCGTGAGGTTGATATTTTTTCAGGGAAACCTGTTTTCTTTTTTCCTAAGCAAGCGAGCCCCATTCTTTGCGGCGGTCTTCCTACCTGCGGTAGCAGCCCTAATCACTGCAGCCTCACTCAGCGCACAAACCACCGCACTCAATTTCCAGCAGAACACGGAACCCGAGGTGAGAAGGGCTCTTCCGGTGGATGCGGGGGCCACCCCATGGATCTCCCGCTCCGACTCCGGACCCCTGCCCCAAATCCCACAACCAAGCCCGCGCGTAATGAGGGCCTTGCCCGCCGGAACACCGATTTCCGCCTCAATGCTTCCATCCATTCCCGTGACTTCGCCGGGTTCCTATCCGGTAAGCAACCCCGATCCCGTTGGGAGCATCAGGATCGCTCCCTCACGCTCGCAAAGTCCTGCAGATCTTGCCACCGGACAACTTGCCCTTGCGGATGAGTGCTTTGCAAAAAAACAGCCGGAAACCTCCGTCACCGAATACGAAAAGTTTCTGGCCATGGCTTCCAGGGATACCTCGGGCAGGGAACGCGCCATCTATCGTCTCGGTGAATCCCAGAGACAGATGGGGAGCATGACGGCTGCCGAGGCCTCTTTCCAGCGTCTCCTGCAGGATTATCCCACCGGGGAATTCCGACCCTCAGCATCGTTCAGACTCGGGGAAATCAACGAGGCACGCGGCAATTTCCTTCAAGCCGCCGACTCCTTCAGCATCACCTCAAAGGATGCCAGGGATCCATCCATCCGGCTTGCCGCACGCTACAGGGAGGCCCTCTCCCGGGAGAAAACCGGTGCATCCGAGCAGAAGAATCAAGCGGTGCTTCTCCTAACCTCCTTGGCCCAGAATCCGGAGTTCAGTCTCTACAAGGCCCAGGCCCTTCTCCATCTTGCCTCGGTCGCCGCGTCGGGCGGGACCACTGAGGATAAGAAGTCCGCCCTTGCCTTATATCGCCAGATTCTCTCCTGCCCTCGGGGTGGAGGCTCCGACTCCTCGGGGATCTCACAGGAAACATTCTCGGATGCAACCGTGAAGTCCGCCCTCTTGGAATCGGAACTGGGCAACCCCAAGGAAGCAAAAAGACTCTTCGACACCATCGCCTCCTCCCCGGATTCCGGAGAGTGGCAAAGCATCGCAGCTCTTGGCTCCCTAAGAATTTCCGCCGATTCGGGTGATGATGAGGGGGTGATCAAGGCCTCCGAAAAGGCCCTGGCGGGAGAGCCCTCCAACAGGCCCGAGATTCTGCTCCTGAGGGGTAATGCGTTCCGAAAAACAGGAAAGAATGCCAAGGCCATCGCCGACTATGACCGTGTGATCACGGAATTTCCTGCAAGCAAGGCTGCAATCGCGGCTTCCTTCCAGAAACTTCTGGCACTCTACGCCTCCGGAGATCCCTCCCTGCCTGGTGAAATCGACCAGTATCTGCTGACTGCTTCCGATCCCGGAGATCGGGCCAAAGTACAACTCCTCAAGGCCGAAGGAACCCTGCGCAAAGGGAACTTCAAGGAGGCTGCGGCTATCTACCACACCATCGATTCCAACGCGATGCCTGCGGCCTCTCGACCCGACATCCTCTACAAGGAGGCATGGGCACTGACACAGTCAGGGGACAAGGAGGCTGCGGCGGAAGCACTCACCAGATTCCTGACAGCTTATCCCGATGAGGAGCGTGCCTCCGCGGCGCTGGCTCAACGTGGGATCATCAAGCAGCAGCGGAATGATCTTGCAGGCGCTCTCGCCGACTTTTCCCTGCTTCAGGAGCACTACCCGAAGTCACCTGAGCGTGAATTGGCCCTTCAGCAGAAGGGACTCCTGCTCGGCCAGCAACAGGACAACAAGGGCATGGTCGAATCCCTGTCTCTCCTTCTGCACGATTACCCCAAGAGTCCTGCGGTTCCCCAAGCACATTACTGGATCGGTTGGGCGGCCATGGAGAACAAAGATTATCCGACGGCCGTCAGCGAGTTGTCGCTTGCCCGCTCGGGGGATCGGAAGCAGTTTGCGGAGAGGGCGGGCTTGAGGATTCTCCTCGCCTTGTATTACGAGAACAAACCCGAGGAGGCTGCACGGGAAGCAGCGGCCTTGAAACCATCCCTCACCCCACCCGAAATTGCCCGATGGCTTGGCCTCAAGGAGATGGAGGCGGGTGACACGGCCCGGGCAGTTAGATTCCTCTCCCCTTTGGTCAAGGATGGGCTTCCCGGTGCCTCAGATGCCGAAATCCAGAAAACCCTCGCCACGGCTCTGGTGGCTGAGGGGAACTATAAGGCGGCGCTTCAACCGGCGGAGGCCTGCCTGAAGCTTTCCCGTGACCCAGCTACCAGGGCTAGCGCGCTCTTGGTGGCGGCCGCGATCCAACAATCCATGAACAACCTTCCGCAAGCCTTCTCGATGACCGAGGAGGCAATGCTTCTGCAACCCGAAGGCCCGATCAACGCCGAGGCTCGCATCCTGAGCGGCGACATCCTGATGACGCGCAAGGAATACGATCAGGCCGCCAAAGCTTTCATAACAGCCGCCCTCCTTCATGATGATCCGGACCTCACCCCCAAGGCTTTGGCCAAAGCAGTCCTTGCCTATCAGAAGGCTGGCAATCCCCTCGAAGCAGGGAAGGCCCTCCAGGAGTTGCGCAAACGCTTCCCAAATGCTCCATTGCCTGTGTTGCCAACACGATGAGGAAACTACTTCCAAGAATCCTGATGCTTTTCCGTGTCACGGCCGTAGCGGCCACGACACTCGTCCACGCTGGCAAAGCGCAAGAACCCTTCCTTGCCGCGGAGCCTCCACCACCCTCTGCTGTTTCAGCCACCTCGACAACTTCATCAACTCCAGAGAGCACGAAGAGCTCCACGAATTCCGCCACAGGACAGCAATCCGGCGAGCTCGTTCCTCATGCCATCCCGGAAATTCATGCAACCATCAGCATTCCGAAAGATTGGAACTTGGTGCAGGGGAGCCTACTTGATGGAGGAGTGCTTCTTGCCACCAAGGAAAAGATCACCGGAGAAAACGATCCATGGTCCACCGGTCTCAGCATGAGTATCGACCGCAACGGAGCCAAGGACTCGGATCAGAAAGCGAGTGATTATGCTCTGAGCATAGCTCGTGGGGCGGCGGAGAAGGCCGGAGAGGAGGCCTCCCCCCTCAAGGAATCCCAAGACGGGGCTTTTCATCAGATCCGTTTTGATTTTCCCGTGCAGGGGGACCAGTCCCTGCTGGTCACGGAAGAACTCAGGGCCAATGACAGTACTGGCACCGTGACGGTTATTCTTTGGCAGATGCCCAAGGAGGATGCTGCGACTCTATCACCCCTTCGGGACTCCATTCTCTCCAAGCTCAAGCTCGATTCCAACCAATGAACACGGACAAGAAATCGTGGGGTAATTTTCCCCTCTTCCTACTCTTTCTTCTCATTCTTTCCATCGGCATCGGCCTGCTGGCCTTCTGGAAGATGCTGTCACCCGGTATTGCGCAGAACCCTGTGACAACAGCAAAGAATTCCCAGCCTTACACCCTTGGTGAACGAAACCAGCAACTTGCCTCGCCTTCCTTGAAGGCCATGGACGACGAATTCACCCAACTCGTCGAGCATGTCATTCCCTCCGTGGTGAGCATCACCACCACGACAGCACCTGATCGGGAGGCGCTGGTTCGCCAGTTTTTCGGTCTGGGCGGGGGCGGAGGGGTCTCCAAATCGAGCAAGATGGGATCGGGAATGATCGTTTCCTCAGATGGTCATATCGTGACCAATTGGCATGTGATCAACGGGGCTTCGCAGATCGCGGTGCAGATGAGCGATGGCCGGACCCTCCCCGCCAGCATTGCGGGCGTTGACCAGCGTTCCGACATCGCCGTGCTCAAGATCAATGCAGAGAACCTCATCCCCATTGATTTCGGGGATTCCGAGCAGGTTAAGGTCGGGCAGATGGTCTTCGCTGTGGGCAATCCTTTCGGTCTTCAGGAGACCGTGACCCAGGGTATCATCAGCGCCAAGGGTCGCCGGACCACCAGTGAGGCGGCCAATGAGTTCTTCCAGACAAGCGCCACCATCAATCCCGGCAACTCGGGAGGCCCCTTGATCGACATTCACGGAAAGGTCATCGGCATCAATAATTTCATCCTCAGCAGAAGCGGGGGATCCGAGGGCATCGGCTTCTCCATTCCCTCCAACGTGGCCCACCGCGTTTACGAGGACGTCGTCCAGCACGGCCGAGTGATCCACCCCTGGCTCGGTGTCGTCATGAGACCACTCACGCCCGGATTGGCACGCCAACTCGGCCTCAACAACACGCAGGGAGCCCTTGTTGCGGCAACCTTGGCGACCTCCCCCGCCGAGAAGGCGGGATTACTCGGAGGAGATGTCATCATCTCCATCGACGGACGCACTGTCAGGGATGGTAAGGATCTCCGAAACAGGGTTGCGGAAGCGACCGTGGGTTCCCATGTGACCTTCTCCATCCTCCGTGAGGGCAAGCCGATGGAGTTGAGCACCATCATGGACGAGGAACCCACGAACTGAACCGGATGTCCCACAGGTCTCTGGCTCCTCCCCGGGAAAAAAGGGGAGTCGTTTTTTCCGAGACGCTTGCGATCATGCGCACGCCTTAACTAGTATCAAAAGGTCGTATGGCTCCCGAACACGCTCCCGGATTCCGGACTCCCCGCTCCAACACGACCGTCCTTGTGGCCGCGTGGATCCTGGGTCTTGCCGCCGTGCTCGAATTGGGATTTGCCGCCGTGGCGCTTCTCCCCTCTTTGGTCGCAGCAATCCATTCCAAAGGGACTCCCCGGATTCCGTCCCCCGCGTTGCAGGCTTCACAAGCCATCGACCCTCAGACGACGGAAACTGCTCCGACACCGATCCCAGTTCCGCAGGCCAATCCTCTGGAGAGCTCCCCGGTCAGGGATATGGTGGCCACGGGTTCCCAATCGCTTAACCAAGCCGCCACCATAGAAAAAGGAACTTCCAAGGAACCGGCAAACGGCACCCCTTTGGGCATCGTGAGCGCAAGACTGGTGGGCGGGAATGATGGCTCCAAAAAACTCCTGATTGCCATCAAGGCCAGAAGCGGCGAGACGATCGAAGTCCCGCAGGTCAAGGTTCAGGTCTATTTCTACGATCAGGACGGCGAGGGAGGCGATGTTCTTCCCAGCAAGGCGCAGGTCACCTCTTCCTGGATGAGCCTCCCGATATCATGGAGGAAGAAAGGGGAACCGGAACTGCTACAGGTCAGCTACCTCCCCGATCAGACAGATCAGGCACTCAAGTTTGCCGGTTATGTCGTCGCCATCTACTACAAGGGCGATCTGCAGGATTACAGATCCGAGCCCTCTAGCCTCCAGAAGCAGTTTCCGCTCAAGTATTTTATCGGACTGGACGAGTAGTCATGAATGGCCAACGACTCATTCGGCTCGCAGCCAAGGGCGGCTTCCTCCGGTATACCTGCCTTTCAGCCGTGATGCTGATCTCTCTCACTCTGACTTTGAGGGCCCAGTTGCTGGTGGACTTCTCTCTGCAAAGGAATCTCTACATCGCCTACGAACCTCTTCTGGCCACGGTCAGGATCACAAATCTTTCAGGCGGCAACCTCCTTCTGGCGGATGTCGAGGGGAAGAAATGGTTTGGCTTCCAAATCGAGACGCTGGATGGGCGTCCCATCCCTCCCATTGATCCGAACTACGAGATTGAACCGGTGCAGATCGGAGCCGGCGAGTCGATCACCCGGACGGTCAACCTGACACCGCTCTATCCGCTCGGAGACTACGGAAGCTATCGTGTGCGGGCCACCGTCTATGCGGCGGAACTTGGCGGCTACTTCAGCAGTCCTCCAATGACCGTCGAGATCACCGAGGGAAGGATGCTCTGGCAACAGGTCGTCGGGGTTCCGGGTATGGGGCAAGGTCGCGGTTCGGAACGGACGATCACCCTTCTCGCCCAGAGACTTCCTGACAAAACGGATCTCTATCTGCGCATCCAGGACAAGAATGCGGGTATCGTCTATTGCACCTCTCGTCTCGGAGACTTTATCTCCTACGGGAAGCCACAGGTGCTCTTGGACTCGACCAATTCCATCCACATCCTTCAGAACTCCGCCCCACGGCTCTTTGTATACTCCAAGGTCGGTCTGGACGGGAAGATCCTCTCCAGAATCTCTTACAACGCACCCAAGACCCGACCCACGCTGGCCCGCTCAGCTGATGGCACCATCTCGGTCTTCGGCGGAATCCCCTTCGATCCCCACGCCACACCACCCCCCTTCCAGATTGCAAAACTTTCAGACCGCCCTGTTCCGCTACCTACCCCGGAAGCCGCCCCCACCCCACCTTCCAAGGGGAAAAAAACCCAGAAAACAAAGCCGACGCCATCCCCCAAACAATCGTCGCCCCAGTCAGCGCGGCCTACGGATTGAGATAGGGAACCGGTAGCTTGAGTCCAGAAAGGATCTTAGGATCCGATTTTCTCAATCGTAATCAGGGAGACCGAAGGAGACGGAAAGGTCATTTTCAAAGCCTGTGTCTGATCCGGGCATGAGATCTCACGCGACTCGATGGTTTCGGGAGCCTCCACCCTCTTCAGCATGCTGGTCTGTTGTTCAGAGAGGATCTCGGGCTTCCCCATGCCAACCCAGAGGCGGTAAGGATTCCCGCACTGCTCGTCAATCCTCTGGACCTTGAGGAGAGCACGTCCGGGGGGCAGTCCCCGGATCATCAGGGAACACCTGACCTCCTTAGACTTCATTTCTTCCAATTCCTTGTCAGGCTCAGGCTTCGGGTGTTTGTCAATAGGGATGGGGGTCTGGTTGTAAACCAAGATCGAGATTTTCCCCGGACCCATACTGGGAATAACCCCAAAATGATCCTCCAAGGAAGAGGGGACCTTGGCGGGAAAGAGTCGGTCACCCAGACCGGAGATCAACTCCAGGACCGAGAGCACGGGCTTCCGGATCAGCGTGAATCCGGGTTCTCCGGGCTGACCACGGAAAAGGGCATGGGTCGTGCGCTGATTCCACGTTCCCAGGAAGGTATGATCATTACTGAAAAGACGGTAATTCACCCCTTTGTCCGGACCCATCAACCGCTGATGCAGATCGATGTTCTGAACCACGAAGGCCGCATACCAAGGACCACACTCCCACCAGTATGGCTTGGCCCATCCCACGACCGGATCCGCCTCGTCATTGATGAAAGGCTTGGACTTCAGGGAAGGATGATGGCTCCTCAGGTAATCCAGGCACTTCATCTCGCGGGCAATCATCTGCCCTGGTTGATCCTTCACGTGGACCGAAACGAAATCGATCCTCACACCCTTCTCACCCGTAAAGAAGTTACGCCCCCGATCACAGTGATCCATCAGGCCCGTAAAGAAGCTATTCAGCTCGGGCGCCGCAGTGCCCGGACCTCCGAAACTCAATTTCGGATCCGCCTCCTTGAGCCCCTCGGAACAGGCATCGTAATAGTTGAAGAAGGCATCCCTACTGAAAGTCCAGAAATGAGTCAGATTCGGCTCGTTGGTCGTCTCAAAGAGCCAGGTCCTCACCTCACTGCGTCCGTAGCGCACCTCCAGATGAGACGCCAGATCCTTCACAAAGAGTCTCCATCTCCTGATCTGATCAGGCTTGCTCAGGTCATCGAAATAGGACTTTCTGTGAACAAGTTGCTCCTGGAAGTTCTTGTCATAGGCACTTGCTGCCGTGTCCGATCCATCCGCCGGGAATCCCATCAACTCGAAGATCAACTTCAGTCCGCTCCCGTTGATCACATCAAGAGTCTTGTCCAGAAGGGACCAATCATACTGAGGATGGTCCGTCCCCATGTCCCGTGCCACGACGAGGTTCAGAAGGTAGTGGGGTCTGATGTATTTGATGGACCGATTTCCAAGACGACCCACATCCCTGATCACCGCCCTCATCTCGGGAGTGGACACGATATCAGCAGGAGAGAAGCCAGTGCTGTTCCAGATTTCAGCGAGCGGTTTTGATTGCTGTGTAAAATCCACGGTCACCTGAGCATCTGAAGCGGATAGAGATTCCGAAGACCTTGCGTAAGCGAGCGTCAGGGCCGCAGCTACGATCGCGATCGGCGCGAGGAGGGAAGAGGGATTCATGGGGATTCCTTGAAAGATGAGTCTGACAAAGATCCTGATCGATGGCATCACGATCGTGCAATGACTCAGTCCGATCGTGTTGAGAGCATCTCAATAAAAACCCTCACGAAAATTCCTGGATCCTTGTCATATTTCCTTAACAAGCAATTTATTCCCTTGATGGATCACGCATCTTCTTGGGTAATACTCTGGTAACAACAAAACCATGAAAACACGACACACCCTCACGCTCGCCCTTGGAATTTCAGCCCTGGTCGCCATGGCCTCTGCCAACGCTGGAACAAAGGCTCCGAATCCCGAAGCAACCACCAATACAAGCACCCTGACGGCTGTAAAAAACACCTCTTCCCAGGCCGTGGGCACTGTCACGGCAACTGCCGAAAATGCAGGTAACACGGTCATCAACGCTGGAACAGGGGTCGCAGGCACGGTGGGCACAGCTGCGGTGGGCACCGTAAAAACGGCTCTTGTCGCGGGAGAAACCGTCGTCGGTTCCGGTAGCGCCCTCCTCACAAATAACCCTGTCAAAGGAGTTGAAAATTCCGTAAAGACCGCTGCCAAGGGAAGCGTTCAAACCGTTGACCAAGGGGTGAAGGCCGTTACAGAAACGGCCGGGACAGCGATTGCCACAACAGTTTATGCCGCAGGTGATACGGCAACCACGGCAAGCGGCGCCGTCGTCGGAACGGTCAAGACCGGTACCAATGTCACCGGAACCGTTGTGACTGCGGGTAAAGACGGGGTCCAAGCAGTTGAGGGTGCAGTCTCCAAGCCATCTCCCTCCCCCTCCAAGTAGGCTGAGCTGGGAGTAAAACACTTTTTGCCCTACCCCATTCCTCTTTGGATGGGGTAAGGGCAAATGATTTCAGAAGAGGGGTTGACGTCTCCATGAAAGAGACACGAACGTCAGCCCCTCTTTTTTTGTTTCGAATAAAGAATCATTAAGAATCCGTAAGGAACCTTCTGGATCCATCAGCTCCTCCCTGCCGTGTGAGGAGGCACTTTATGAAAAACCCTTCAATCACCCGTAGAGGCTTATAAATACTTGGTGGACCAGGTAGGACTCGAACCTACAACCAATTGATTAAGAGTCAACTGCTCTACCATTGAGCTACTGATCCATGTTCCCTGCC
>CAIKFI010000021.1 GCA_903826635.1 uncultured Spartobacteria bacterium
ACTTCTGTGCTATTTTCAGAAATCGTCGCTTAGGCTTATAGAATAAAACTCCACGGGCGCCAGCACCCTTTTTTCTTCTTTCGGTCACGCTTTCGTGTCATTTCATGGAATGAAGCGACTTTCTAAAGGAACGTTTTAGAAAACCCCTGCTCTATCCGATGAGCTACGAGCGCAAAGTGAGTTTTAAACTGCAGCCACAGGGATTCCCTGCTCCATGGGAGCAAGGTCGATGGCGCGCAGGAGGTCCAGATCTTCATTGGTGCCGGGATTGGCGGCGGTCAATAATTTCTCACCGTAAAAGACTGAGTTGGCCCCGGCAAAGAAGCAAAGAGCCTGTCCCTCTCTGGTGAGGCGGGTGCGTCCGGCGGAGAGACGGATGCGGGCCCTCGGAAGCATGATGCGCGTGGTGGCGATGAGGCGGACTAGTTCGAAGATATCGACCACGGGCTGTTCTTCTAGCGGGGTGCCCGGCATGGCCATGAGGCAGTTGATCGGCACGCTCTCGGGTGGAGGGTTGAATCCGCAGAGGACTTCCAGCATCCGGAGACGATCGCGCTCTGTTTCCCCCATGCCGATGATGCCACCGCAGCAGACTGCCATGCCGGCTTTCTGGACCGAGGAGATCGTGTTGAGCCGGTCGTCAAAGGTGTGACTCGTGACGATCTGCGGATAGAACTCCGGGGAGGTATCGATGTTATGATTGTAGGCGGTCACGCCTGCCTCCTTGAGTTGGCGGGCCTCTTCGTCGCCGAGTTGGCCGAGCGTCACGCAGACCTCCATGCCAAGCTTGCTGACCTCACGGATCGTCTCGAGCATCGAGTTGAAGCGGCTGTCACCTGACTTGACTCCTTTCCAAGCGGCTCCCATGCAGAAGCGGGTTGTGCCGCTCTCGCGGGCCTGCTTGGCCAGCGGCAGGATCTCGTCGCAGCCCATCAACTTGCCGGCCTTCACGCCCGTGTTGTAACGGGAGCTCTGAGCGCAGTAGGAGCAGTCCTCACTGCATCCTCCGGTTTTGACGCTGAGCAGGGTGCAGAGCTGAACGTTGTCCTCGTCCCAGTTCTGAAGATGGACCGAGCGGGAGCGCTGGATCAGATCGAAGAAGGGCGCGCGGTAGATTGACTCAAGCTGGGAGATGGTGACGGGATGAGTGCTCACGGTCTGGGAGTTTAGGGCAAGTTGCTGAAAAGCTGAAAGAGGAAACAATCAGGCCTCCGAGATCGGAGGTCGGAGGTCAGAGAGCTCTGGAAAATCAAGGGATCCATCCTCATCGGTCAATGGTTCTTCGGATCAGCTACCAGACAAGGGGAGGTTCTTCTTTTCGATCCTCCTTGGCCTCACGGAACTTCTTGGACTGATTGGCCAACTTGAAATCGATTTGCTGCTTGAAGGGATCCACACGGGCTACTTGAACCCTGAGGAGGTCGCCTGCCTTGAGGACCTTTTTGGAATGCCGGCCGATCAGGCGCGAGCGCGGTGCATCGAAGTGGTAGAAGTCATCATCGAGCGAGGAGACCGGCACGAGGCCCGTCATCATCGCCTCGGGAAGTTCGACCAGCAGCCCGTAGTTCCTGGCCTCGATCACACGCGCCTCGAAGGAGGGAACCTCTCCTCCCTTTGTGGGAGCCGCGGCGAGGGCGCTGAAATACTCGAGTTTCTTGAGGCGGACCGACTCCTTTTCCGCATCGGCGGCCGTCCTCTCGGTGGTGGAGAGATGCTCGCTGACCGGGCCGAGATCCTTGGAGGTCGGGCCCTGCAACTTGGGATTGAGGTCGCGCGCCAGGGAGCGATGGGTCAGCAGGTCGGCATAGCGGCGGATGGGACTTGTAAAGTGACTATAATCCGATTTGGAGAGTCCGAAATGTCCGAGGGGATCCGGTGAATAACGAGCCCTCTTGAGGCTTTTGAGGAGCCCGATTTTAAGGGCACTTGCGTAGGGTTTACCCTTCAGACCGTCCAGAAGCTTCTGGAGTTCCGGGCGGTGGCCGAGATCCCCGGCTTTCACGCCGTAGGTGGCTGCCAGCTCACGGTAGTCATCGAGCTTCTCGGGATCTGGCTTCTCGTGGATGCGGTAGATATTGGGCTGTTTTCTATGCTTGAGATGCCTTGCCACCAACTCGTTGGCCAAAAGCATCAGCTCCTCGATGAGTTGGTGAGAGATGTCATTCTCGACAAGCTCGAGTTTTTGCGGACGCCCCTCGCTGTCGAGCCAGACCTTCACCTCCGGCATCTCGAGATCAAGGGCTCCCGCCGCAAAGCGTCGCTTGCGGAGGGTGGAGGAGCAATCCCATGCGGCATGCACTCGGCGCGCTGTCTCGTCCTTGGGAGGTGAGCCCAGAAGGGCCAGCGCCTGCCGGTAGGTGAGACGGGCCGAGCTTCTGATCACCGAGCGCCCGAAACGGACATGACGGATCGATCCGTCCCTGTTGATCTGGGCGAAGACACTGAAGGCGAGGCGGTCCTCATCAGGTCTCAGGCTGCAGAGACCGTTGCTGAGATTCTCAGGAAGCATCGGGATCACGCGGTCGGCCAGGTAGACGCTGTTGCCCCGCTTGCGGGCCTCGGTGTCGAGGTCGGTTCCGGGCTTCACATAGTGGGAGACGTCAGCGATGTGGACGGCCACCTCCCAGCCGTAATCCGTTGGCTGGACCTCGATGGCATCGTCGAAGTCGCGTGCGTCATCGGGATCGATCGTGATGACCTTGCGATCCCTGAGATCTTCGCGACCTTCCCGATCAGCTTCCGTGACGACTGATCCGAAGACCTTGGCCTCCGCACCGACTGCCTCCGGGAATTCCCTTGGCAGTCCGTGCTTGTGGATCACGGAGAGCATGTCGACTCCCGGGGCTCCTGAGCGCCCGAGGACCTCGACGATGTGACCCTCGGGGTTCACATGGCTGTTCTCCCAGCGATCGAGTTGAGCGACAACCTTGTCACCCAGTTTGGCTCCCTCGGGAGAGGGGACATAGAGATTGCGAGGGAATCGAGGGTCGTCGGCGACGACATGGTGGAAGTTTTTGGTCTTTTGAAGTGTTCCCACGATCGGGGCCCCGGCCCGCTCGATTACTCTCAGGATGCGTCCCTCCATGCGCTGATCCCGCCTCGGACGCCCATGATTGCGTGCGTCCCGGATCAGGCGTGCCACGACACGGTCGCCGTGCAGCGCGGTTCCCAGATTATTGGCCGAGATGAAGAGATCCTTGCCGCCTTGATCTTCGGCAAGGACGTGGCCCGATCCTCCCGCGTGGAGTTGAAGTTTTCCGGTGAAGAGGTCCGCTGTCTCGGGAATGATGAAGTGATCCCCTCGGACACGGACAATCCGACCTTCACGCTCCATCAAGGCAAGGGTCTTCTCCATCTGTTCTTGATTCTTACGCTCCAGATGCAGGATCCGGGCAATCGCCGAGGCTTGCAGAGGGTTGCTCTTCAGGCAATCGAGGATATCGTCGGTGAGGGAGCGCTTCTCTTCTCGCAGGCCGTTGACTCCGCGCTCATCCCGTTTTCTTGGGGTGGGGGATGCACCTCTTCTGGGGGGGGTGGCTGAGGGAGCGGCCTCCTGACGGCCACGCCTTGAGCGGTCTTGCGATCCGGAAGAGTTCTTTGCCCGAGTCTGTTCACGCCGGCTTCCATCGGATCGGTCCTTGCTATCAGCAGGGCGATTCACCCTTGCCCCCGTAGCGGGTCGGGTGCTCTGGGGTTGGCTGGACTGATGACCACCACTGCTTTCTTTAAGCTCGGGTTGCTCACCCCGACGGGGACGGCGTCGTGAGGTGCGGTTAGATTCACCGGAGCGCCTTGAAGACGAGGGGTCCCTTTCCTTGACCGCATTTGTTTTTGCGAGCGATCCAGCAGTAGAAGATTTTTTTCCGCCCGATCTTTTTCCATCCGGCTTAGGCTTCGGTGAACCCTTACCTTGGAGGCTTTTCAGGATTTTCTTGAACACGCCTTACCTTCTTCCGCTTTGCTCCCTGAGCAAGCAAGAAAATGGAACCACGAAAATACAAACAACAAAAAATGCTTGTCTAGCCACGCAAGCATCTCAAGGTTAATGGATGCCAGTACCCTCCGGTTTATCCTCCAACCTCCGCATGAGACCCCGCTACGGGTTCACGCTCATCGAGTTGCTGGTGGTCATTGCGATCATCGGGATCCTGGCAGGCATCCTCTTTCCAGCCGCCACATCGGCCATGAATTCGGCCAAGGCGACCATCGCCAAGAATCAGGCCGTGCAGATCGCCTCGGCCCTCACGGCCTACGAAACCGAATACGGCCACCTCCCCCCCTCCTCGGGATCTCCTTCGCAGATCGACGCCGCGATGGTTGGGATCCTCTGTTCGAGCGGCGATACCAACAATCCCCGTGGAATTATATTCCTCGATGCGACGACATGGAAGAAGGGCAAGGGGGGCACGAACTCCTCCGGCTACTGCGACCCTTTTAGCGCAACAAGTGTCTACATGGTGGCCCTGGACACGGGTTACTCCAATTCCATTTCGGTTCCCACCCAACCGACTCCTGGAGCAGCACTGGGTCCCGACACCAATATAACCAAGCGCATCGGCGTCTGGACAGTTTTCACAAACGGTACGCAAGTTAAAATGGTTAATTCCTGGGACTGAGAAATTTTAAGCGGGTGTGGTTCAATGGTAGAATGTGGGCTTCCCAAGCCTGAGACGAGGGTTCGATTCCCTTCACCCGCTCCACCTCTAGAGGCCTATTAAATCGGCTTCTACAGCCGATCAAAAATCAGTGTAACTCAGAGCGTAACTAAAACCTTTCTGAGTCCTTTTCTGCAGTCATGAGAGATCCCTTGAGGCCCTCCGGTGTCGGCAGAACCCTTGCCGCATCGTGTTCTTGTTGTGCGTCCATATCGGTCATGCTTGCGGATCGTAGCCTTTATCAGCACTCGAAATGCGTATCATACGATACGATTGTACCGTTATAAAAATTCGCACCCAATTTCAACCAACTTAGATCAGGAATTGGAGCACTAGAACTGGTCGATCCGACTGCCCTCGCGATAGCCGCATTCATCTTGGCATAGCCTCCATTGCAGAGCCTTCCTTAGGAAGGATAACTCCCGACAGCCCAAGTCTCGGATTTCTTTGAGGACTCCTTCGCTCTGAAGAGGTTCCAGCGGGATGGTGGGGTGGCTTGGTTGGGAAGTTCGCTATGGAATCTCTACGAGTTAGGGGGGGAGTTTCACAGGCAAGTGGAATGACTGATTGCAGTTGTTGCCGTTACTAATTGCCCCATAAAAACGACTTCATGAAGCACCGAAAAGGGGTCAAATGCCCAGTTCGGAAAATATTGAGCCCACTTCGTCACAAATAGCTTTTCAAGTGTAGGAAACTGGGGAAAAAGAGCGAATTCAATCAACTCACTGAACGGAACCCATCATTACCAAAAAAACCAAACCATCATCCAAACCCAAACAAAAAAACCATTCTCGCCCTTGCCCTTGTCACAGTGGCAGGACTCACCTCCTCCGCTGGATCTGCGAAGGCTCAAACATATAGTTTATCGAATGCACGGTTGGTAGATGCTGGAACCCCAGTATTTTTCAAAACTACATTTACATACTCCTCAATATCAATAGGATATGTTTGAATCTCTCCACTACTGGGTCAGGGTCGGAGGTTGATGGAGTCGATTTATCAACTTATAACAACTAAAGGATGTATTATTATGCTTTCTAAGTTGATCTTTTGGAATTAAAATGACTTTATTTAATCTAACTTATGAACAAAGCTCTGAAGGTTCTTTAAAATTTGGAGAGGAGATGTGCCCTATTGAAAGCTATATAGCAACTGATCTCACTACAACTGTAGTAGCCGCAGGCTTGCGAAATGATATTGCATCCGCCCCCCCAAACCCTCCGCCTACCCGCTCTTCGGATTTGGAGCCTGCTCTGATCGATGCGTATCGTCGGAAGGTTGCTCAATCTCTCATAGCTTTCCAATAAAGACCCATCTCCTTGATCGGGGGATGGATTTTTTGTTTGAGGCACCACAGCACAGGAGGTCTCCCAAACTTCAGGACATCGTACCGTCCTCTTCTTGGCAGTAAAATCTTTGTGGGTAGCCTTCTGGGCTATCCTAGAGACTTTTTAGTGGCTTCTCTTACAACAGAAAAGAGCGCTAATATGGACAACTCCTTGCTGAAGGTGTGCAAGATTACAACAAGGGGTAAGGTTAGATTTGTCAGCACGTTTGCTATTGCATTGCAATCTATTATGACATACTCTTCCACCCCCAAATTTGTCTAAAAGAACTCATTGGTAAACTTGTAGAGAATGCATTCCCAAAAAACTTTTAAAATTTCTAAACGAAAATTTAGAAATGCAAATTCCTTTTTAAGGGGAAAGTGTGTTGTTTGTGCATTACTGACAGCATTGATGGCATGTCTGGCATTTCTTGATGCACAGTCCGCGGATCTTACTGTGGGGATCAATTCAACGCCTACAAACCTGACCATTGGAACAGGCACTTCCACGTACTCCAACACCTTCATCGGTGTTTCTGGCGTCTCCTCCAATAATAAACTGCTGATTCAAAACGCGGGGACCCTGCTCAATAACTCGGATTCCGTTTACGCTGGATACTTGGGAACCGGTAATTCTCTGATCTTGAGCAATCACGCTGGCATGACCGTGGCGAATACAAACTTCATCGGTTACGGTACCAACTCTTCGAATAACTCGATGACCGTGACCGGGGTCGGGACGACGCTGACTGATGGAGACGCTATCGTTGTTGGTTATGACGGTAGTTCCAACAAGGTTTTCATCTCGGGAGGTGCTTTGGTGGTGAATGCGAACGACACAACAGTTGGTTATCAAGCCGACTCTTCCAACAACAATCTTACGGTTTCAGGCAGTTCCTCGATCCTGAGTAATGGAGGATCGCTCTACATTGGTTATGACGGGAGTGGGAACGGCATGACCATTTCCAGTGGTGGTTCGGTTTATCTGGGCAATTCCATGGTAGTTGGCAGAGAGATTCCATCCATGGGCAACGTGCTCACCGTTGACGGCGCCTCTACACTGACGGCAGTCGCTGATCTGTACATCGGCGCTGATGGCAGTGCGGGTAACAAGTTAATTGTCACCAACGGATCTTATGTGAGCGGTGTGAATCTTTATTTGGGTTATGCTGTTGATGCAAATTCGAACTCTTTGATCGTATCGGGATCCAATTCTCGTCTTGCGCTCAGTGGCCAACTGATTGTTGGTTTCGAAACCAACTACGGTAATTCACTGGTAGTTTCAGGTGGAGGAACTGTAACAAGTGCCGACTCTTGGATCGGATACGACAACGTGGCAACATCCCCCGGTAACTCGGCATTGATTTCGGGCACAAACTCGGCATGGGCCATCAACGGCCAGCTCAATATTGGATACGGTTCGTGGAGAAATTCCCTCACTCTTTCCAATGGGGCTACGCTTACCACTACAAGCGATCTTAACCTTGGGGTCAACAATGATTCCACGACTGCTGGGGCCTCGAATAATTTCGTCTTGGTAACAGACCAAGCCTCCCTTCAAGTCGGGGGAAGTCTTACGGTGGGGCTTTCTGGAGGGGGGACGCTGACCCTTGCAAATGGTGGGGGGCTTTCGGTGGGATACCTTTACATTGCTAACCAATCCAACTCGTCAGGCACCATCAATATCGGGGGAGTGCAGGGCGGCGACAGTGCCGGAACTCTTGGTGCTGGCACGATCGTTTTCGGTGCCGGTTTCGGCACGCTGAACTTCAATCAAACCAATACGACGACCATCACCTCAACCATTATAGGTAACGGATCGTTGAACCAGGCCGGGGCTGGTACGACAATCCTGACGGGAAACAACTCCCAGTTCACGGGACCGACGACCATTTCGGACGGAACCCTCCAGATAGGTGGGCCCACCAGGATCTGGTCCTCCACCATCTTGGACAATGCATCCTTGGTTTTCAATCCCTCGGGAACAGTAGGAGTGCAGGTCACCAACAGCATCTACGGAACTGGTTCGCTCTTGGTGGAAGGTTCCGGGACAACCCAACTTCTGGGATCAAACACTTATCAAGGCACCACCACCATCTCGGGCGGCATCCTCGAGATCGGCGACGGGGGATCCCTTGGCAATCTTGCTCCAGGAGTCGTCTCGATGGCAGGCAATGGGGTGCTCATCATGAATTTGAGCAACACAGTCACCATCGACAATACGATTGCTGGCCAAGGATTGCTAGTGCAGAACGGCGTCGGAACCCTGATCATCACCGGGAACAACAGTTACTCCGGCGGTACGCTGGTTTCCAACGGAGTGTTGCAGATTGGTAACGGGGGAGCCAACGGCAGCATCGGCAGCGGTACCATTACAATCCAAGACTACTATGATACACTTACCTTCGACCGCTCCGATACTGTCACAATCACCAACACGATCATGGGCTTGGGAAAACTCGATCAAGTTGGAACAGGGACTCTTATCCTGAGCGGGTCGAATAACTTCAACGGAGGCACCCTCGTCGACGGTGGGGGTACGCTTGATATCATGGGATCGGTCAACCAGGCCAATAATGTCTATGGCATGCAGATCGGAAGTAATAATCCCTATGCCACCCTTCTGATCACCAACGGAAGTTCGAACTCAGTTGCCTATCTGGAGATCGGAGCGACCATTGCATCCTACGCCAATTCGGTGCTCTTCAGCGGAACGAATACGTCGCTCATGATCTCCAACTTTCTTGCGGTCGGCAGTACCAATAGCAGTAACAATGTCATGATCATCTCCAACGGGGCAACGGTCACGACCGGATACGGTAGTGTCGGCATCAGGGGGAGTTCCAATAACGTCCTGCTTTTGAGCGGTTCGGGATCCCGTTTGAATGTGATGACGCCGAACGGCCTTTATGTCGGGGATACGGCCACTGAAAACCACCTTATCGTGTCCAACAGTGCAATTCTTACCACGTATGGAATAGCATTCATTGGTGGAAATTTCCTGCCGGGCTACGTTGCTGGTTCCAATAATGAAGTTCTCATTACGGACGGGGGAATCTGGACAAACGGATCCAATCCTAATGGCTACATTGCCATCGGGGGAACAAATACCGGCGGCAGTGGCACCCTGACTGTTGCAAAGGGAGGAATCCTCGGCTACTCGAGCATCGAAATAGGCACTGTTAGCAACACCACAGGCACCCTGAATATCGGCAGGTTCGGGATGAATGACACAGCGGGAAACCTTGCGAATGTTTCCCAGATTGAGTTCGGACAGGGTCTCGGACGCATTGTCTTCAATCAGAGTGATGTCTTTACACTGAGCAGCACGGTTTCTGGCAGTGGAAAACTGTTCCAACTTGGGACCGGAACCACCATCCTTTCGGGCAGCAACACTTACTCCGAACAGACGCTCCTCAATGGTGGAACCATGTTGGTCAACGGACGGATCAGCAATAACAGCACCGTAATCGTCAACTCAGGAAGCACTCTTTCCGGAAGCGGCACCATCACCACCGGCGGGGTGACGATCAATCAGGGCACACTGGCTTCGAGCGTCAATGCCAGCCTTTCGATCAATGGGAACCTGAGTTTTATCAATTCGGGGGCCTATCTCTGGAGCCTCTTCAAGAGCACGACCAACAACGCGCCCGGCAATACGAATTTCACCATGCCGTTGGTTCTCAACGGAGGAGGTCTGACGGCGACCAACGCGATCTTCGAGGTGAACCTGACGGGCACAGTGGCCAGCACCGACGCCCTCTGGACAACGCCTGGAGTGACCAACAGCTGGCAGGTCATGGATGGCACCAATGTGAGTGCTGGGAC
>CAIKFI010000022.1 GCA_903826635.1 uncultured Spartobacteria bacterium
CCTCTGACCTCTGACCTCCGACCTCTGACCTCTGACCTCTGACCTCTGACCTCTTTTGCCTCTTGTGGCTACTGCCACCTCCTCGATCACTCCATAAAACGACTTTGGAAGACCTCATAGATCCAACGTCGGGACCCTGCAAAGACGCAGGTAATTGTCTTAACCCCTTCGATCATTTCATATTCGAAAATCACCCTGTGTGAACCAACTCTCAAACGGTAAAATCCTTCCAATTCCTCTGTCAGCGGTTTGATATCTCCCTTCTCTTCTAACAACTGCTTGACAGCAACCTTGAGTCGGTGGCGCGGAATCGGGGAGAGTTTACGAAGATAATCAAGAACTTCCCCCTGAATCCGAACCGGAATCATAAGGCATCCAATTCGGTGAGTTGATGGTAAACGGCACGCCCCTCCCTGTGCTTGCGGATCGCAAGCATGGCTTTGGGATCAGCCAGAACCTCCATCGTCTCAGCAATCGCCTCCATCCTCTCTATCGAGATCATCACAGCAACAGCCTTCCCGTGATTCGTGATGGTCACGGGATGATCGACCGCTTCCTGTACCAATGAGGAAAAGTTCTGCTGGGCGGATTTTATTGTGTAAGACTCGGCCACACCTGTAAAAGGTAGACTTTTTCTGTTTTATGTAAAGAGATAATCCACCACTTCCCCTTGTGCCTCTTGAGGCTAAGTCTTTCAGTTTTTTTCGTCAAATCCCGCCCTCTTAGCTCATTGGATTTTTCCATTTCAGCCCTGGAAACCGAGTGAAATCAGCATCCGTCGTGTATAATATCATACCTCTTTCCAACGCAAGAGTTGCCAGATGGGCATCGGTGGTCAGATTGCCAGCGGCACCAACCTCCTTAATCATCGACGAAAAGAGCGAGAAGTGGGCATCCGAGGGGTGAATGAATTTCACGTGCGGCAACTCCAACCAGCTCTCCACGATTGCCAGAATTTCTTCAGGGGGGTAGGGATCGTTGAAGATTCTGGGATTGGTCAGCAGTCGGATGAAGCCGAGCACGGCGACCCAAGAGAGCCCCACCAACTTGGAACCATTTAACCGATCCTCCCACCATTGGCGCGCAGTCTCATGGTGACGGGATGATGAGTCGTAGGCGTAGACGAGAAGATTGATGTCAGGAAGAATCACGACCACCTCCGTGTTGTAAGGTAACGATCAGCCTCCAATTCATCCACGAGCTGATTAAGTTTATCCGAATCATATCCCGTCTTCATACCCAATGGTCTTCCGACAACCTTAAGCATCTTTCGTTTGGGAAGAGCTCCCTCAGTGGCTCCAAGACCGGAGCGCAGCAAACTATTTACCAACTGCTTGAAAGCAACTCCGCGCTGACGAGCCTTCTGCTGTAGAATAGCGGCCAAATCATCATCAATCGTCAATGTTGTCCTCATTAAGTCATCATGAATCATTCGTTTTTGATGTCAAGGCATCAGTTTAAAACACCCGTCTGATAAGCTTTTCTCACAGGAACCTGAGGTGCTCAGAGGGCGAAGAGCAGAAGTCGGAGTCCACGTTGCGACCGATTGATGATTGTTCATTGCTTATACCTGAAGTTTTCAGAGTCCGTAATTAGCATTCCTTATGCCTCTCGCTCCGACCTCCGACCTCCGACCTCCGACCTCCGACCTCAGGTTTCATCCCTTCATCCCTTGACTCCTCCCTTTACCACTACAAAAACCTGGGATCGTAGTTCAGTCGGTAGCCAAGATCCCGACTCCTCTCCCCGATCTTGCGGGCGGGATTCCCTGCGACGATGCAATACGGTTCCACATCTTTGGTCACCACGGAACCGGATCCGATGACAGCCCCATCACCGATCGTAACCCCGGGTAGGATAATCGCCCGGTAGCCGATCCAGACACGATCCCCGATCACGACATCCCCTCCCCGATCTGCAAACTCGGCTGACTGCGGATCGTGGCCCAGAGAAAGGATCGAGGCTTCGGGTCCGATCGAGACATCGCTACCGGTCCTGATCTCGAATTTTCGACCATCGAACAGACAGCCGAAGTTGATCACATTCCGATCACCGAAATGGATTTTCCGTCCGTTCAGGAATCGGCACCCCGTCTGCACTCCGGTTCCGGAACCCACAGTCCCCAACCATGCCGACAGGTAAAGTCTCCTCAAATGCCTTGAGGGCAGATGAGAGACCAAAGAGTTATAGCCCAAGGCAAGAAGTCCTCCTGCCAAAAGTCGAGGGTTCATTTGTTGATTTTGAGGGCTATTCCCGAGGATTCCAGCACGATCTTGGCATTTCGATCCCAAGAGGCCGAAGCCTCGTATCCGTTCCAATTCGGAGTTGCCACACCATTCAAAAGCGCCCTCATCCCCTCGACAATGGCATCCTTGGAATCAGGTTCCACAGCGACACCCAGATGGAACCGCGTTACGGCCTCAATCATGGGACTTGGAGATGCCGAGGCAAGAATCGGCTTCCTGGCATTTGCGGCGATGTGAAGGACCCCGCTCTGCGAGTGAAAGGAGGAGGAATATGTCAGATTGATGAAATCAGCTCCGGCAAAGTAGGTTCCTAGTTCCTCGTCGGGCACAAACCCCTCGAAGAATCGGCATCGCTCGGAGACCCCGAGTCCTTCGGCAAGATTCCTGTACTGTGCAAAGGTCTTGTCTTTGGTGGAGGCGACAGAACCGGCCACCACGAGAAAGGCTTCGGGAACCTCTTTGAGTGCCTTGATGACAAGATCAAGGTTCTTTCCATCACGGATAAAGCCGAAGGATAGAAAAACCTTCAGTCCGGCTGGCACCTCCCAATCAGCATGGATAGCAGCCTCGGCCCTCGACGAGATTACAATGTCATAGAGACCATGGGGGGCCACCACGACACGTACCCTCTTGGGAACAATAGCAGGGTCAGCTAACCCATGATGGACCAGCACAAAATCGAGGGGCTGATAGGCCAACCAAACCGAGAGACGATGCCACCATTTGGGGCCGATCACATAACTCCGGACGGGATCGTGCAGGTTGGCGGCATAGCGGACGCCGAAGACCCTTGAGAGAAGAATGTGAGGATCGACCCAGAGGGGTGAGAGATACTCCACGTAGGAATCAAGGAGCACGAGATCCGGACGCAGGAGGATGATCTTCCAAGCAAGGAGATAGCGACTCCAGATCGTCCTCCACGCCATCTTTAATTTTTTGAAAATGCCCGACGGGCCCGATACCGGATCCGGGAGGCAGATGAGTGTCTCGAAATCGGTCTTGCGGCCTTCCAAAAATGAGGGAGGGATCAGGCAAATAACCTTTGCACTGGCCTTCTCCAAGGCTTTGGCCTGATAAAAGATGTGCTCCGCCAACCCTCCATGAGCGGAAGGAGAGAAGATGAGGATTTTAGGAGTCTTCCTCATTCAACGTCATTCGTTTTGGAGAATTTTTCTTAGGGTTGCCACGGAGTGGAATGCACTCACGGAGGCAGCGCCATTCCTTGCCTTTTCTTTGAGAAAAGGGAATTCCGCAACGGCCTTGACAATGGCATCGGCCACAGAATCAGGACGTTCCTCAGCAATCTGGACGCCGCATCCGGAAAGATCCGCGACCTCACCCGACCAAGTTCCCTCCGTATAAATAATGGGAATCCCCATCTTTTCCGCTTCAATGGCAACCCTGGATACCCTGTGATGATAAGATTTTCTTCGATAAGGAAGGACGATCAAATCCGTTCTGGCGAGCAAGGAGGCATATTCCTCCGAATTGAGATTTTGGTTCAGAAACTCCACGCGCGGATCTTCCACGAGAGAGGGATCCGGCCCAAGCATTGTCCCATCCGGCATCGCAAAGGGCTCCGGCCACTGCAGCACAAATCGGAAGTCATCCGCATCCGGACGTGCCAGGAGGATCCTGATCGCTTCTTGGAAGAGATCTGTTCCCTTCTCATGTCGGGCAAACCCAGGGCAGGTGATGGTGAAGGTGATGGGCTGAGTCGAGGGTCGAGGGTCGAGAGTCGAGGGCCTTGAACCACTTCCGGAAGCAGCCACAGGATGCACAGGATGCACAGAGGGAGAGGATGAAGGATCGAAATCAAGACCTGATGCAACGGATACGGAGTAACGGCCAGGCAAGCCAACTTGAGACCTGAAACTTGAGTCAGATTGTAATTCAGGCTCACTGCGGCCATCTCGACTCGCATCTCTCGACTCTCGACTTAGTTGAAACTCCACGGGATGCGGCGCGAGGGTGACCGGGAGACCGGTGAAGCGTTGAAGCTCGTCCTGCATTCCTTTGGTCTCCGCGGCAAGGATAACCCGACCGGATTGGACGGAGCCCGACATCAGGCTGAAGGAAAAACGGGCCAACTTTGTGGAGAGGTTCTCCGGAAATTCCGTCGGCTTGCCATGCCCGGCATACCTTCCGAATCCTTGGACAAAGAGCAGAAAGAATCGTGTCTTTTTTGGGACGGCTCCGCTCCTTGCAAGCAGGGCAAAGGCCAGCAGGTGCTGGAGGCGCATGGTCAAAGCACAGATCCAGTCATAGGGAGCGTGTCCCGACAGCCAGGAGAGCACTTCCTTTTTGAAACCGAAATTATGGAGAATACCCCCCACCCCACCCTGGCTCCTCGGGTCAACCCAGCAATTGCGGCTGAACCAAGGAGTTCCTCCGACCCGTGTCAGGACATTCCCAGTAGCCGCCCTGTGGGTGGCGACATCCACATCGTCACCCGAGGACCTCAAGGCGGCAGCAATGTCTCCGATGTAACTCGGCCAATGCCCCGTGCCACTCTGCAAGGCTTCTTCGGTGATCAGGATTCTCATGGCGTCTGTCTTGATTTGTTTTTTATTGCGTTGATGGCGCAAGGGATGAAGTTGCTCGCTCCTGGGAGAGTAACTGAAAATAATTTCTGGCGATCCGCCGTTTCTCGAAAATTCCCCGGAACTCCCGGAGGATTGCTTTCCTGGATCCCAGAAGCCCTGAAAATCTCAACCGCTGCTCGTCGGACACCTTGCCAAAGAGCACGGGAACACCGGAGCGTAGAATCTGAGCATGGATCCAGAGTGCGACATAAAGAGGATGGCTTTTGAAGCTATTGACGGTGGAGGGCCACTGCATCAGGACGCTGGAATACCCGTTCCCATGGGCCATGCGGTCCAGATAGTCCCAGGTCAATCTTCTGGAGGTCAGCACATGTTCGTATCTCATCTTTTCGCAATAGCGGATCCGATACCCCGCCGCCCTGATCGCATGTCCCAGTTCGACATCCTCCCCACCCGAGAGGACTCCACCCTTTCTCCCTGTGCTCAAATACTGGAATCCCTTGGCAAAGATCAGGTCCAAGGCGGATTTTCGCATCGCCATGCCGGCTCCATACACAAAACCCCGTTCCGTGATATCGCAGTCGGGATAAGCTCCCTGGGCACCCGTGGCATAGCGGCTCATGAAGGGAAGGATCCGCGGATCGGGTGACGTCTCACAGAGCGGCAAGCCAAAGCCCCCGCACAGTCCCATGGAGGGATGATCCCTCATCAGGTCCCAGACGGTCTGCGCATAGTCGCTGTCGAGGAGGTTGTCATCATCACAGTAAATGATCACATCATGCCTTACCTCACGGTATCCCTTGACCCGTGCATGGCTGAGACCCTGCTCCTGCTCGGAGACGAGCCGCAACGGGAGTTCCGGATGTTTTGCTCTGAAGGCCTCGACGTCCTGCGGGGTGCCATCCGTTGATTTGTTATCCACCACGATAATTTCCCAGGAAGGAATGTCCCTGATCATCTGAGCCAAAAGAGCCTCAAGGGTCCGTCCGATGACCCAGGCTGAATTGTAACAGCAGATGATGATACTGACACCTCTCAAAGCCTGATCTGAGACAGTCTTTTGATCTTCAGTGGTCAGCATGATTCCAAGGGTGCTGGGATCAACTCCTCACGGGTGTAGTAGGTCGGTTGATTCCGGATAGTGGAGAGGACGTTGGCCTGCTCGACAAGGCACGGGAGAAGCACATAGGCATTGAGCCTCTCACCTTGAAGTGTGTGAGCGCGGAAGCGAAGCGTCGGATCCGAATTGAGGAATGCTTGAAACTCCTCGTCCGTGAGGCCCTGGAAAACAAGAAACCAATCTAGATCGATGGTTATTTTCAAGGAATCATTCATTCGGAGAAGTTTTTTAACACCTTGCCGAGTGAGCAAATAGCCGTCGGCTCCCGATCCGGAGATCGGGGAATGAACGTTCATGAGTTCAGGAAGGGCCACATTAAGAGAGACGCACTGAAAGTCACCAAAAGCCGATCCCGGAACAAAAGGAGGGTGCAGGAGACCTTCGACCATCCTTTGATTCACAAAAACAAGATCGGCATCATCAGGAATCTTGTAATCACTGAAACTCCTGGGAATGGGTCCCAGAATGCGTGCATCATCCTCGCAGATCATTCCCAGGGCCTCACCGGACTCGTAAAAGGCCTTCCAGGCATGGGTGTGACTAACAAAGCAACCGATCGCCCCTTTCAGGAAGAGTTCGGTGTTGTTGAAGGAATCACCAATCTTGTGATCCAAGCTCCTGAAATCAAATCCCGGTGCCGTGCAGTCGAGTGCCGGAATTCTCGTGTAGCGAATGCCGAATTTCCTTGCACGAAGATCAAAAGTCTTCAAGCGATCCCCATCACGATCGCGGTTGATCAGAAAGACCGGATAATCGGGTGACGCTAAGGTCCCTTGCATGTTGTTTCTACGATAGAGAAACCCCACCGCACGGATAAAAAAGAGTGTTCTTTTTTTTACAGAATCGGAACTTCCCGCACAGATCATCCGCTGCAAAAAATCCGCGACTCCTGGATAACCTGCCTGAAGGAGATTCAAGGGGAGTCTTCCCAAGGTATTTTTGGTTCTTTTGAGCATCGAGCCAAGGCTGTTTCTAATTGGTATTTTGGATGGCTGTTCTTACTGAAGGGGGTGGCAAATAGGAAGAGGTTCTTGGAAAAGATTCAGGATCTCATCGATCCTCTGCTTGAGCACCAACTCGGAGTGCTGCTCCGTGAATTCCTGGAAGCGGGCCCCCCTCTTTTTGAGGATCAGGGACTCGGCGTCGAGTGTCTTAAGAAGGGACTCAACAGCCTCCCCTGTTAATTCCGGTAGGCACCAGCCGAGATCGTAGTTCCGGGTCCTCTCCGAGATCAGGTGCCTCGGCCCGGCCAGGATCGGCTTACCAAGCAAGGCTGCAAGAATCTGGACATTGCTGCTATGGAAGAAATTCTCATAAGCCACATAGACAAGATCGGAGTTCTCGAAGACGCTTTTGAATTCTGCATCGTCCAGTTTCCTTCCAAGAAAAAGGGTATTCTTTGGCGGATGCTCCATGAATTGCTTGATTTCACGGGTCTCGGCTTCACTGAAGGAATCCCACTCGACAGCCCCGGCGAAAAGAAAAGCCCAGGGGCCTTGATGCCGTGAGGCCAATCGGATCAACGTTAGCAGGCCCTTACGCCTGGAGAGGAAGCCGCTGAGACTCAGGATGAGAGGATTGCGTTCCCTGAATTCCTTCAACTCCGGAAGAGAGTCCCTGTTGATGGAATCGACCTGTTTCACGGGATCCGGAAAAGCGCCAAGTCGGGTGGTCTTCCGGAAAGAACTCCTCACCGGATTGATGATGAGTTCGTCGTAGAAATAGATTTTTCGGGCGAATCGGGAATTGAATGCCTTGATCGTGCTGGGACGCCATCTGCCGTGCTTTATCAGGCCTTGGAATGTCTCGAGCAGTTGACGCTTCCGGGATTTGGTAATCCTGAACTGGGCGGGATGCACATAGAGCCCCGTCCAGGGAGCCGACATTCCGTCCTCGATCACTTCTCGACGGAGCAGGGGATGGCTGAAGAGATCGACCCATGTGTGAAAGATCCCAACCTCCCTTCCAAGACGTGCAAAGAGCGCCCTCAACGAGAGACCAACCCCCTTCCAGTGCCGGATCACCTCCGCAAGCCGCTGGTCCTTAATTCCCTCAGTGTGGGACTCATCAACCTCTTCGATTCCAAGATGATGGAGACGGCTCTCCTGACATCCCAGGGACTCCTGAAAGAAAAGATCGGCCTCCTCAGGCTTGTCCGTCAGATGATACACCGTGCATCCCTTTTCGAGAAAGATCGGAACAAGGCAGGCCATGAAAAACGGTGTGTGCCCGAACCAATGAGAGATCAGTACGATTTCTGATTTATTGGCCATGATGTTCTGCGGATCAAATAAGGTTTGTCACATTACAATCCCTGCAAACAGATCGATTGATAGGCATGAAGATATGATTCCACAGCTTGAGC